>NZ_JAKGAW010000044.1:0-35891 GCF_021532475.1 Pseudoalteromonas sp. APAL1
CGAGGTTCGAGTTTCGAGTTTCGAGTTTCGAGTTTCGAGTTTCGAGTTTCGAGTTTCGAGTTTCGAGTTTCGAGTTTCGAGTTAATCAATTAAAATTAAAAGTGAGCATTTATCAATATTAAACGCTCACTCGATCCGATCGGCTTAAAACTGACAGCTGAAAGCTTATAGCTATTTCTTCGTTACTGTCACTTTTGGTTGATTACTATTGCGGTAATCAAAGCTCACTACATACACACCTTTTGCAGCGGGTTTAAAGCTGAAATAATTATAGATGGTATTACAGTCAGCATTAGCAGCTTGGCCTAGAACCAATGATTGCCCTGCTGGGTCCATATCACTGTAACCACAGTTGTAGCCTTCACTAAAGTCAGCATCCGCTACTTTGAATTCATACACCTTACCAGGTGTTGAAAATTTTACTTCGGTTTGGAATATACCCGGTGCAACTTGCTCTAATTGATACTGAGGCTCAGCATCCCATAGAGTAAAGTCACCACGTAAATACATAGTACGGTCGAGGTCTTTGCTTGGCAGAATATCGTCAATGCTTGGCATTTGCATTTGGCTAGAACAGGCAGTTAATAAGCCTGCTAATGCTAAAGTAATTATACGTTTCATTACTGTTCCTTATGCTACAAAAAAGCCAGCACTGAGCTGGCTTTTATTAATTGGCTACTGCTTACTTCTGAAGTACAGAAATATCAGCAATATCTAAAAACAGACGGCTTAGTTGGCTTAATAATGCTAAACGGTTTTGTTTAACCGCTTCGTCATCGGCCATTACCATGACGTTATCGAAGAAGTTATCAACACTCTCACGGATACCCGCAAGTTGTGACAATGCTTCTTGGTAATCGCCATTGGCATATAAAGGCGCAAGCTCAGTTGCAAACTTAGCAACGAGTGACGCTAATACTTTTTCTGCGTCATCGCTTAATAGGCTCTCATTTACATCACCTTGTGTTGTGATGTCATTTTTAGCCAAGATATTGCTTACACGTTTATTTGCTGCTGCAAGCGCTTCTGCTGCGTCTAACGTACGGAAGTGACTTACCGCTTTAACACGACGATCAAAATCAACTGGTTTAGTTGGACGACGTGCTAGTACAGCTTGGATCACATCAACTTCGATACCTTCATCTTGATACCATGCGCGGAAACGACCTAGCATAAACTCAAACACATCTGTTGATACGTTTAGGTTAGTTAGCTTTTCACCGAATAGCGTTTGTGACTTAGCAACAAGGTCTAAGATATCTAGCGGTAATGATTTTTCAACCATGATGCGTAATGCACCAATTGCTGCACGGCGAAGTGCAAATGGGTCTTTGTCACCTTTTGGCGCTTGACCAATACCGAAAATACCCACCAGCGTATCAAACTTATCAGCAATAGCGACAGCACAGCTGATCACATTTGTTGGTAAGTTATCACCCGCGAAGCGAGGCATATATTGTTCATTTTGCGCGAGTGCAACTTCTTCAGCTTCACCGTCGTGACGCGCGTAATGCATACCCATTACACCTTGTACGTCGGTAAATTCCATGACCATTTCGGTCATTAAGTCTGTTTTACTTAACAGGCCTGCACGCTTAGCAAGCTCGGCATCGGCACCTAATTGCTCAGCAATGTAACCTGCAAGCTCACTAATACGCTCAGATTTATCTTTCAGCGTACCAAGTTGCTTTTGGAATAAAACAGTATCTAGCGACTCTAAACGGCTTTCTAGCGTTTTCTTCTTATCTGTTTCGTAAAAGAACTGTGCATCGGCTAAACGAGGACGAACAACTTTTTCGTTACCCGCAATTACTACGCTTGGATCTTTACTTTCGATATTAGAAACAAATAGGAACTTGTTTAGTAAGTTGCCATCTTGGTCTAATAACGGGAAGTACTTTTGATCGTCCTTCATAGTATAAATAAGCGCTTCAGAAGGAACGTCTAAGAATGCTTCTTCGAATGTTGCTGTTAGTGTTACAGGCCATTCAACTAACGATGTTACTTCTTCAAGTAAGTCTTCATCCATCGCTACTTTTGCATTTACAGCAGCTGCGGCTGCTTCAATCTGCTCACGAATTTGCTCTTTACGCGCTTCGAAGTCAGCAACAACGTAAGCAGATTTCAGAACATCAAACACATCATCAGCGTGGTTGATTGTTACTTTTTCTGGATGATGGAAACGGTGCCCTTGTAATTGGTTACCAACTTGCTTACCAAGGATCTCACCTTCGATTAGCGTGCTACCAAATAAAATGGTTGCTGTGTGTACAGGACGAATGAATTGCGTTTTACTCGCACCCCAACGCATTGGTTTAGGGATAGGTAATTTAGCAAGTGCCTTGTTTACAGCATCGCTCATAAGCGAAGTTGTTGCTTGACCTTCAACCTGTGCTTTATGTAATAACCAAGCACCTTTATCTGTTTCAATCGTTTCTGCATCGCTTACATCGATACCACAACCACGTGCCCAACCCATTGCTGCTTTAGTTGGGTTTCCATCGGCATCAAAAGCGGCAGCTACTGCAGGACCACGCTTTTCAACTACTTTGTCACTTTGCTTTGCTTCAAGTGCTGTTACACGTAAACCTAAACGACGTGGAGATGCGTACCAGTTAACACCTTGATGTGCTAATTCTAAGCTTGCAAGTTCTGCTGTTAAGTTCTCAGCAAATGACTCAGCAAGTTTACGAAGTGCTTTCGGTGGCAACTCTTCAGTGCCAATTTCTACTAATAAATTTTCTGCTGACATGCTAATTCTTAATCCTTACAAAGCGGGAAACCAAGTGCTTCACGGGCATCATAGTAACTTTGTGCACACGCTTTAGATAAAGCACGAACACGTAAGATATAACGTTGACGTTCTGTTACTGAGATAGCGTGACGAGCGTCTAATAAGTTAAACGCATGTGATGCTTTCATTACTTGCTCATAAGCTGGTAATGGTAAGCCTGCTTCGATTAGCTTTTCACTTTCTTTCTCACAGTGATCAAACTGTGCAAATAAGAACTCAACATCCGCTTGTTCGAAGTTATAAGCTGACTGCTCTACTTCGTTTTGATGGAACACATCACCGTATGTTACACGTCCCATAGGGCCGTCTGCCCATACTAGATCATAGATGCTATCTACGCCCTGTATATACATTGCTAAACGCTCTAGACCATATGTGATTTCACCCGTAACCGGTGAGCACTCTAAGCCACCTACTTGTTGGAAATAAGTGAATTGAGTTACTTCCATACCGTTTAGCCAGATTTCCCAACCTAGACCCCAAGCACCTAATGTAGGTGATTCCCAGTTGTCTTCTACAAAGCGAACTTCGTCAGTTAGCGTATCAATACCTACAGCAGCTAAAGAGCCTAAATAAAGCTCCTGGATGTTCTCTGGTGATGGTTTTAATACTACTTGAAATTGGTAGTAGTGTTGTAATCGGTTCGGGTTTTCACCATAACGACCATCAGTTGGACGGCGGCATGGTTGAACATACGCGCTCGACATTGGCTCTGGGCCAATCGACTTTAAGAACGTTAACGGATGAAATGTCCCTGCTCCCACTTCCATATCCAGTGGTTGAGCAATCACACAGCCTTGCTGTGCCCAATAGTCCTGTAAAGCCAGGATCAAACCTTGAAAGGTTTTAACGTCATATTTTTGCATATTTGGCTTATAGTATCTGGTGCGTTTAGTCTGAAAATTGCTCTCAGTATACCTTGTGTGCAGTAAGGTTTTAAGCAGTTTGTGCTTTTTCAGTAATAAAAAAAGGAGCCATGAGGCTCCTTCTTATGATTATCATTATTTGCTTATACGTCTAGGTTAACTACACGTAGCGCGTTCGTTTCGATGAAATCACGACGAGGCTCAACTTGGTCACCCATTAGTGTCGCAAACAATTGGTCAGCGGCAACAGCATCTTCGATTGTTACTTTCAACATGCGTCGTGCAGCTGGATCCATAGTTGTTTCCCAAAGCTGATCAGGGTTCATTTCACCCAATCCTTTATAGCGTTGGATATAAAGGCCACGCTTCGATTCATTGATTAACCACTCTAATGCATCCACAAAGTTATCAACAGCTAATGTTTTTTCACCACGTTGTATGTAAGCACCTTCTTCAAGTATGTTAGCAATGTTTACGCCCGTTGCTGCAATGCGTTTATAGTCACGCGATGTAATGAAGTCATGGTTTAGTACATGAGCTTTATCCACACCATGCTGACGAATATTCACAACAGGATAATACATGTTGCGCTCAGTATCGTGCTCAGTGCCGGCGTGGAAGATAGTTGCTTCTTCATCACGTGCAATTAAGTCGTCAACAAGGGTTTTAGTCCACTCTTTAACTTTTGCTTCATCAGCTAAATCAGCTTCGGTAATTTCGCTTTGATAGATTAAACGTTCCATAACCGAATTTGGATATTTACGTTTTAAGCGCTCAATAACTTTAACTGTATTTTGATAATCGTGAACGATTCTTTCTAAATCTTCGCCTTCAAGTGCAGATGCACCTTCGCTTGTATAAAGAGCAGCATTATTCAGAGCTAATGACGTTAAGTAATCAACAAGTGCTGGATCATCTTTAATGTAGCGTTCTTGCTTACCTTTTTTCACTTTATAAAGTGGTGGTTGCGCAATATAGATAAAGCCTTTTTCTACAATCTCTGGCATTTGACGATAGAAGAAAGTTAGCAATAATGTACGAATGTGAGAACCATCCACGTCCGCATCGGTCATGATAATGATACGATGATAACGAAGTTTTTCTGGGTCATATTCATCACGACCAATACCACAACCTAGCGCTGTGATTAATGTTGCTACTTCTTGAGAAGAAAGCATCTTATCAAAGCGTGCTTTTTCAACGTTAAGAATCTTACCTTTTAGTGGCAAGATAGCTTGGTTTTTACGGTTACGACCCTGCTTAGCTGAACCACCTGCAGAGTCACCCTCCACTATGTATAGTTCTGATAAAGCTGGATCTTTTTCTTGGCAGTCCGCCAGTTTACCTGGTAAACCCGCTAAATCCATTGCACCTTTACGGCGTGTCATTTCACGTGCTTTACGCGCTGCTTCACGAGCACGTGCTGCATCAATGATTTTACCTACAACCGTTTTAGCATCAACAGGGTTTTCTAATAAGAACTCTGTTAGTTTTTCTGCCATCGCTTGTTCTACAGCAGACTTAACTTCACTTGATACTAGTTTATCTTTGGTTTGTGATGAGAACTTAGGATCAGGAACTTTAACACTTACAACGGCAGTTAAGCCTTCACGAGCATCATCACCCGTTGCGTTGCTGGTTGTTTTCGCTTTTTTGTTAAAGCCTTCTTTTTCCATGTAGTTATTTAGCGTACGCGTTAATGCCGCTCTAAAGCCAGCTAAGTGCGTACCACCATCACGTTGTGGAATGTTGTTTGTGAAACAGTAAATGCTTTCTTGGAAACCATCGTTCCACTGCATTGAAACTTCTACACTAATACCGTCTTCTTCACGCTCATGGGTAAAGTGGAAAACACTTTTATGTACAGGTGTTTTATTACGGTTTAGATATTCTACGAACGCTTGAATACCACCTTCGTATTTAAAGTGATCTGTTTTAGTTTCTTCACGCTCATCAGTAAGAATGATACTTACACCTGAGTTTAAGAAAGAAAGCTCACGTAAGCGCTTAGCTAAAATGTCGTAGTGGAAATTTAGGTCAGTAAACGTTTCACCGCTAGGCCAAAAACGTAACTCAGTACCTGTGTCATTTGCTTCACCAATCACAGCTAATGGTGCATCTGGCACACCCATAGTGTAAGTTTGTTGGTGAATTTTTCCTTCACGACGAATAGTTAGTTGTAGTTTTTCAGAAAGTGCATTTACTACTGATACACCTACACCGTGTAAGCCACCAGATACTTTATATGAGTTATCATCAAACTTACCACCAGCGTGAAGTACCGTCATAATAACTTCGGCAGCTGATACACCTTCTTCTTCATGAATTGACGTAGGAATACCACGACCGTTATCTCTTACAGAGACAGAACCGTCTAAGTGAATCGTTACAAAAATATCATCACAATGACCAGCTAAGGCTTCATCGATAGAGTTATCAACAACCTCAAACACCATATGGTGTAAGCCTGTACCGTCATCGGTGTCCCCTATATACATTCCTGGACGCTTTCTTACTGCGTCTAATCCTTTTAGTACTTTAATACTCGACGAATCGTAATTCTCAGACATGGTTAATCCCACTTATCTTGTTATTAGGTTGCCATGTTTCACGTGGAACATTTTTAGTTCTCGTTGCATGGGTTCCACCACAGCAGAAATACTTTCAGATAAAATCGATGAGATAAAAAGTTGTGAATCGCAGTGTGTCAAAAGTTGACCCACTTTTTCTTTTGTATCTTCACCTAACTCTGAAGGTAAGTCATCTATTAGCAATATAGATTGCTTATTAGTTTCTGACTCAATTAAGCTATTTTGCGTCACTTTTAACGCATAAAGCAATAGCTTCAATTGACCGCGCGAAAATGTATTTTCTACGCTATTACCAGAAACGCTAAAACTAAAATCAGCTTTATGCGGGCCTTTACTTGTGAAACCTTGCTTGGCATCACGCTCAAAGCTTTGCTCAAGAGCTTCTGAGAGCATTTCACTCTCTTTCCAACCCGCATTGAAGTTAATTTGTAAATCGCTTACTAGCGTTAATTCTGCACACATTTTATCAAAAAATTGCTGCTTAAACCTACTTATATACGCGATTCTTAGATTATTTATTTGTTCAGCTAGTCTAACAAATTCTTTATCCCAAAACTTGATCTGTTGAAAATAATCTCGTGGCTTACTCTTTAGTAATGCATTGCGTTGCTTTAGTACTTTGTTAAAAGATTGCCACAAATAAAAGAAGTCATGTTCCACGTGGAACAATCCCAAATCGAGAAATTTTCTACGCTCTTTTGGGCCACCAAAAAACAAAGAATAACTTTCTGGCGTAATAACTTGAACAGGCATTAGTTGAGCCAATTCAGATATTTTACGGCTCGTTTTACCTTGAATTTTTAAAGATGTTTCACCCGCTTGGTTTTTGCTTATACCAATGGGAATAGACAAATCATGTAATGCTTTACGACCGTGGATCACAAACTTGTCTTGTTGATGCTGAATGATATTTTTGTGCTTGGCGGTACGAAATGATTTACCGTGAGAAAGGAAATAAATAGCCTCAAGGAGACTGGTTTTTCCGCTGCCATTCTCGCCGTAAATAATATTAATCCCATTTACTGGCTCGAGTGTCAGCGCCTCAATATTCCGAAAATTATTGAGGCTTAAATGACTTAAACTCATAAAGTCTATAAACGCATCGGCATAACAACATACATTGCTTCTTCGTCACCAGCACCTTCTATTAATGCACTACTATTTGAATCAGCAAGTGTAAAAGTAACATCTTCTGTTTTTAAGGTATTTAAAACATCAAGAACATATGAAACGTTAAAACCAATTTCTAGCTCACCGCCTTGATACATTACTTCAACTACTTCCTCAGCTTGTTCTTGCTCAGGGTTGTTTGCCGTAATCTTTAATAAACCTTCAGACAGATTTAAACGTACACCACGAAATTTTTCATTTGATAAAATAGACACACGTTGGAAAGCACTGCGTAACCACTCACGATTAGCAGTAATCACTTTGTCACCACCACGCGGCAATACACGACGATAGTCAGGAAAACGACCATCAACAAGTTTACTGGTAAATGTGAACTCTGTATCAATAATACGAATATGGTTAGCACCAAATTGAATGGTTACTAACTCATCATCAGCTACCATTAGGCGCATAATTTCTTGCACACCCTTTCGTGGAATAATTAGCTGACGTTGTGTATTCAAAGATTGCGGTAATTGCTTTTGTGCAATCGCTAAACGGTGGCCATCTGTAGCAACCGTTTTTATGTCAGTGTTATCAACTTCAAATGACATACCATTTAAGTAATAACGTACGTCTTGATTCGCCATAGAAAAATGTGTGCTTTCAAGAAGCTTACGTAATTCTAAACGCGTTAGTTGAAACTCAACTTCACCATCCCACTGCTCAAGATTAGGAAAGTCTTCTGCGGCAAGAGTTGTTAAAGAAAAGCGGCTTTTACCACTGGTTAGTAGCAATTGGTGATCTTGGCTACTTAAAGTAAGGTCTGAGCCATCAGGTAAACTTTTACAAATATCGAGTAACTTTTTTGCCGGCAAGGTTAATTTTGTATCAGATGTGTCTTCACCAACAAACACACTCGCCACTAACTCAATTTCAAGATCGGTACCCGTCATCGAAAGTTGCCCGTTTTCTACAACTAACAGTACGTTCGATAAAATCGGTAAGGTGTGCTTACGCTCAATCGCACCAGACACTTGAACTAAAGGTTTTAAAAATTGCTCTCTTGATATTGTTATTTGCATAATAAAGTCGGCCTTAAGATGACAAGGTTCTTATTAAGTTTTGATAATCTTCTTTCACTTCGTGGCTTTCGTCACGGAGTGATTTAACTTTACGACAAGCGTGTAATACAGTTGTGTGATCACGACCACCAAAGGCGTCGCCAATCTCAGGTAAACTGTGATTTGTAAGTTCTTTTGATAATGCCATGGCCACTTGACGTGGTCTTGCTATTGAACGGCTACGACGTTTAGATAGTAAATCTGATACACGAATACGGTAATACTCCGCAACAGTGCGTTGAATATTATCTATCGTTACCAGTTTATCTTGCAGCGCAAGTAAGTCACGTAGCGCTTCTTTTACAAAGTCGATTGAAATCGGACGACCAGTAAAGTTTGCATTAGCAATAACGCGGTTTAACGCCCCTTCTAATTCACGCACATTTGAGCGTAATTTTTTCGCGATAAAAAAGGCAACTTCGTGAGGTAAATTGATTTTACTTTGCTGCGCTTTTTTCATCAAAATAGCAACCCGCGTTTCAAGTTCTGGCGGCTCAATAGCAATTGTTAAGCCCCAACCAAAACGTGATTTAAGGCGATCTTCAACCCCTTCTATCTCTTTAGGATAGCGGTCTGAAGTTAAGATAATTTGTTGATTTCCTTCAAGTAAAGCATTGAAGGTATGAAAGAACTCTTCTTGTGAGCGTTCTTTATTAGCGAAAAATTGAATGTCATCGATCATCAATGCATCAACACTTCGGTAATAACGTTTAAATTCTTCTATGGCATTATTTTGTAGCGCTTTAACCATGTCTTGCACAAATCGCTCTGAGTGCATATAAACAATTTTCGCGTCTGGCTTATTAGCCATAATACCGTTGCCAACAGCATGTAATAAGTGAGTTTTACCTAAGCCAGTACCACCGTATATAAATACAGGGTTAAATGCAGAACCTGGGTTATCTGCAACTTGAGTCGCTGCGGCTTTTGCTAATTGATTTGATTTACCTTCAACAAAGCTATCAAAGGTATAATTTTCTTTAATGTTTGATTTATAGCCTGATTTTGGTGCAGGTTCGACCGCTGCTTTTTCAGGTTTTGGCTGTTGCTTTTCAGCAGCTTGTTGTGGAACAGATGCGCTTGCTTCTGTTGCAGCCGGTGCGGATGCCGCTTGGGCATTTAAAATTGGTTTACTACCTACATCAAAACGAAGTTCAGGCGCTTCATCACCACAAATTTCAACGAGTAGTTCATTAATACGGTTTAAGTACTTTTCTCTCACCCAATCTAAAACAAAACGGTTAGGTGCATATATAGTCAACGTATCTTCGGTACTTTCTGCTTGAAGTGGTCTTACCCACATACTGAACTGCTGTGAAGGCAATTCATCTTGCAATACATATAAACAACTTTGCCAAACCGACAGATACACTATTAAACTCCCAGAGATTTAATTATTATTCCCGTTCATCTTTAATGATGGAAAATCAAACATTTATTGCTAATATTTGACCAATATTTCTGGCCAAGACCGACTATTATGAAGGTACTTTATCCACAAGTACAAGATTGATTTTTATTTAAAATATGATCTCGCACAAAGAAAATACTAAACTATTGATTATTATGTAAAATATTTTTTAACTCCGAATAGTGATCATAGCAAATTAAGGGGCAGATCGCGATCAAATTCTACGATCGAATTCGCTTTTCCCAAGCTTTTATTCACTTTTTATACAGAGGCTGTGGAAAACTTCTTATTTATGATGATCCTATATGATCACAAAATAAGATCCTTTATAATTACGGCCTCTGCAGCGTTTTAGTGATTGACTTTTGTTGTCTTCATCTATAATATCTCGCGCTCGCAATGGCACCTGTGCCAGGATCGCGACCTGCATAGGATGTTTTAACCTTAACCGATCGGATGGAATTGTTATGAAAAGAACTTTTCAACCTAGCGTTTTAAAACGCAAACGTACACACGGTTTCCGTGCTCGTATGGCAACAGCAAATGGCCGTAAAGTATTAGCTCGTCGTCGTGCTAAAGGCCGTAAAGTTCTTTCTGCTTAATATATAAGTGGAAGACTTTAGCTTCAGCAGGGAGTTACGTCTGTTAACTCCCTCGCATTACTCTCGAATCTTTAATGAACCAGCACGCGCTGCGACTCCTTTCTTTACCCTATTAGCTAAACGCAATGACCAAACTAATCCTCGATTAGGTCTTACGGTCGCCAAAAAACGCGTTAAAAAAGCCTGTCAACGTAATCGAATTAAACGACTTGCTCGCGAAAGTTTCCGTTTAAATCAACATAAACTCGATAACATTGATATTGTGCTTATGGTTAAAAGTGGTATAGATGAACAGTCAAACGAAGAGCTGACAAAACAACTGAATAAATTGTGGCGAAAAATAAATGAGCGCTGCAAGCCAGGTGCGCCAAAACCACCACCATTCAAAAAACGCCCCAAGAAATCAGCTAATTCTAATAATCAAGCTTGATAGCAATAGAATTACAGGCTTAATTAAGGTATCTTTAGCTCACCTTTTAATCATGCATTTAAAATTCTTCGCTAGGAATTTAAATTCATGGTATCCATTGACTAAATTAACGCAGGGGCTGACACATCATGAGGTTACTTAAACCACTTGTTGCTATTCCAAAGCGCTGTTTAGTCATGTTAATTCGAGGCTATCAAAAATGGATAAGCCCGTTATTAGGCCCGCATTGTCGTTTTAATCCAACTTGCTCTAGTTACGCAATTCAAGCAATTAATTTGCACGGAAGTGTAAAAGGCAGTTGGTTAGCTGTTAAACGCATATTAAAATGCCATCCTTTACATGCTGGTGGGGATGATCCCGTACCGGCAAAAAATCATATTAACCACCAACACGAGAAATAAGAGCTGTTATGGAATCGCAACGCACGTTTTTATTAATCGGCTTGATGCTTGTGTCGTTTTTATTATTCCAAGAATGGAATAACGACTACAATGCACCAAAAGCTGATCCAAGTGCCACAACACAAACACTAGGCGCAACTACACCAGAATCTGATGACTTTATTCCAGCATCATCTGACGGTGAAGTACCAACTGCTACTACAGCAAAGCGCTCAGTTATCGATGTAACAACTGATGTATTCACTGTTAAAATTGACACCCGTGGTGGTGACATTATTGAAGCAGACCTACTTCAGTACGAAGAGACAAAAGGCAGTGATACTCCTTACATGCTACTTGGTGTGTTTGACGGTAAACAATACTTCTCACAAAGTGGCTTAATTGGTTTAAATGGCCCAGATGCGACTGTTGAGGGCCGTCCGGTTTATAAAGCCACACAAAAAGCATTTACTTTAAATGGTGATGAACTGCGTGTACCACTTGAGTTTACCGACAGCAAAGGTGTGACGTTTACTAAAACCTATATCTTCAAAAAAGGCAACTACGCTGTAGGTTTAGAGTACACAGTAAACAACGTAACAGCTGATCCAATTCAAGTTCAGTTATACACGCAAGTAAAACGCACAGTACAAGAAAAAGGTAGCTTAGTAGATCAAAACTACTTAGGTGCAGCATACGGTACTGAAGAAGAGCCATACGAAAAGTATAGCTTCTCAGATATGGCTGATAAAAACCTTAACATCACCACAGCTGGTGGCTACATTGCATTTATTCAACACTACTTTGTAAGTGCATGGGTACCTAAGCAAGATCAACAAAATACCCTTTACAGCAAGTTAGTAGCTGGTAATGCGGCAATTATTGGTACTAAGGGTGAAGCAGTTAACGTACAAGCAGGTACGCAAGCGACACTTACTTCTACTTACTACATGGGCCCGAAAGAGTCTGATGTACTAGAAGCGATTCACCCAGACTTAGACCTAACTGTAGACTATGGTTGGTTGTGGTTTATCTCACAACCATTATTCGTACTACTTAAGTGGTTACACAGCATCCTAGGTAACTGGGGTCTAGCTATCATTGCAATCACGGTTATCGTTAAAACAGCAATGTACCCGCTTACTAAAGCACAATACACGTCAATGGCGAAGATGCGTGCCTTACAGCCTAAAATGGCTGCACTAAAAGAGAAGTATGGTGATGACCGTCAAAAATTCGGTCAAGCGATGATGGAAATGTACCGCAAAGAAAAAGTGAACCCTATGGGTGGCTGTTTCCCACTGTTACTACAAATGCCAATCTTCTTAGCATTATTCTACGTATTCTTAGAATCAACTGAGCTACGTCATGCTGAATTCATTTTATGGTTAAATGACTTATCAGCAATGGACCCATACTACGTATTACCGGTTTTATTTGGTTTAAGTATGTTCATCACTCAAAAGCTGCAACCTATGACAGTTACTGATCCTATGCAGCAAAAAATGATGACCTTTATGCCAGTAGTATTCTCAATTTTCTTCTTATGGTTCCCATCTGGCCTAGTACTTTACTGGTTAGTATCGAACCTTATCTCAATCGCACAGATGCTAATCATCTACCGCGGTATGGAGAAAAAAGGTATTAAGGTAAGAGGCTAACTCTTAACCTAACAAAAAAGGCGCTAATTAGCGCCTTTTTTAATACCTGAAATAATTTAACCGAGGATAGGAGAATAAACCTGATTAGGCACACTACGCTCAATAAAGCTCAAACTTGTTGTTAGTAGCGAAGCAACCACCAAACCGATTGCAATCCCCCCAGATACTCCAAGCCACTTTACAGCTGTTGTTTTACGCTTAACCCTAAGCCAACTCATATAAATGCCAGCAGCACTTATAAAGCTCATCAACGCACCAAACAACCCCCAAATAAGTTTAGTACCAACTCCTGCAAAGTTACCAAAGTGCAGCGGATCAGCGGTATCTGAAATTCGGGCTACAATAGGTAATTGTTCGCCTATTTGTATACCTAGTAACTCACCCGAGCTTGGTTTTAAATAAACACGGTTAGCACGCAGACGCAGTAAAATATCATCGTTATAACCACGCACTTCAATAGGCTGATCCGCTTTATTTGGATAACGAATATAGCGAATATCAAGGCTCGGAAACGCCTGTTGAGCGGCTTCATAAGCTGCAGTTAAGCTAATTGGCGATATATCTTTACGAGGGCTTTGTTTTTTAAACTCACTTACCGCTTGTGGCGCAGAAACAGTATGCGACACTTTAGCTGTTTGCAGCCCATGCTCTACCAGATACCAAACACCTGTAATGGCCATCACTGCGATAAACCATAAACTCCAAAGCCCTAACAGTTTGTGCCAATCAGCCCATCTACTGCGTTTATCAAGACTAAGCGCAGCAGGCTTTTTCATAAAACCTTGCCACCAGCGCCGATACACATAAAAACTCGAAACCAATAAAATAACGAGTAACATACTCAAACTGGTGACGATTAATTTACCCGTCCAGCCCATCGACAAATTCATATGCCAATTACGTAAAAACCGCGATATCCGCGCCCACTCTCCTTCACCAAGTAAGCGGCCCGTTGCAGCATCTAAATAAACAAAACGAAATGAATCACCGACTTTAAGAGCCGCTTCAGTGGCAAGGTAATCTTGTTTATGACGTTGGATATAAAGTAATTGACCCTGTGGATAATGCTTATTTAGGGTGTTTTCGATAGCCTGATAGTTAGTCGAGGCTGAAGAAGATAAAGCACGATACTTAGCGTCTGTTAAGTATTCGAGTTCATGACTTAACGTAGCGAGTGTCCCCGATACGCAGGTAACAAAAAGCAGGACTCCAACAAAGAGTCCTGCCCAGGAATGTAAATTAAACCAACTTTTAGCGTTCACACGCCACCATTAAAAGCTGTATTTAGCACTTAAATAGACACGGCGTGGTTCACCAGGAAAGTGCCCTGTTCGCTCAATAAAGCCACTGCTTGCGTATTCTTTATCAAACAGGTTTTTAACTGATAACTGCCATTGCCAGTTATCAACTGTTGTTTGCCATGCCATATTGTAAATCGTATAAGGTTTAACGCGTTGGCCACCTAAACTAAGCTGTTCATCAACATAATCTAAACCCGCAGAAATAGATGACAATAAGCTAGGTAACTCATAGCGTGTCCAGATACCTAGGGTATTTTGCGGCGCGTTGGCAAATTTATCGCTATCAGGAATTTGGTTACGAATGCTGTCGTTTGCTTTAGTAATACGGGTATCATTATAGGCATAGCTTGCAGTAACCACCCAACGCTCAGTGATGTCACCCACTACTTCGAGTTCAAAACCTTTACTTTGTACTTCACCAACGGCAACTAAGTCATCAACACCATCACCCGCAACATCACCTAATAAGCTAGGTTGAAGAATATTTTCGCGGACAATATCGTACATAGCCATATTAACAGCAAGCGTGTCATCTAATAATTTGGTTCTTAAACCTAACTCATTAATACGGCTAGTCTCTGGCGAGAAAGGGCCACCCTTCGCAGTTTCTTGATCACTGGCACTTTGCGGCACAAACCCAGTGCCATGCAGTGCATAAGGGAAGAACATATTGTTAATGTTATAGCTGGTACCAATACGGTAAGTTAAATCGCTATCAGAAAACTCGGTTTGATTTAACAGATCTTTATCTTCAAAACGGTCATATCTTAAGCCAGCTGTGACGCTCCAATTAGCGGTGATATCGAGCTGATCTTGCAAGTACGCGCCAAAGCGGGTGCTATTCGTTTTCCCAAGCCTTGGTGTAATACTATCAAGATCATAATCATCGGCAGAGGTTAAACCATATTCAGGATCGTTAAGATCAAGACCAGGAACTGGACCACCTTTACTTTGCTGCGTAGCTGTACGGTAAACACTTTCAAAATCATGTTCATACCAGTCACTACCAAACAGTACTTGATGCTGCATGTCGGCAAATGCAAACTCCGCAATCGCATTGGCAGTTAAACTAAAGCCGTTGTTCTCACGTACTTGATCACGAAACTCGCGATGACTCCAATCAACAATTCCATCACCGTTAGTATCTACTAAACCTCTTGGCTCATGGTAGTTTTGCACTTCTTTGTTATCAAAATAGCGTGCCGTGACATCTGTACGCCAAACATCATTAAAATCGTGTTTTAAAGTTGCCTGATAAACATGCGCTTCAACATTTTGAAAGTCTGTTGCCTCGTTATGGTTCCAGCTAATGTCAGTTAGAAAATTGCCATTATCATCAGCAGGGACACCACGTAAACGTGCCCCACCCAACTCCTGCTCTATATAGGTATACTGCGTGGTTAATTCAGTTGCACTATTTATAAGCCACGTATATCCAAGATCAACAATGGTATTATCGCTGCTAGTATTTGCACGGAATGGTTTTTCAGTATCACGGTAGATACCAACACGATAAGCATGGTTATCAAGTGATTCACTCAGCGTTCCAGTGCTTTCTAATGCACCACTGAAGAAATCATCATTACCCACTTCAACTTCAATACTGTGCTCACTGGTGAATTTAGGCTTCTTAGTTACATAGTTAATAATACCGCCCGGATTACCGCTACCATAAATGGCGCCAGCAGGGCCTTTTAAAACCGCAACTTGTTCGATATTAAATAACTGCGGCACAGCAAAACCATTGAAAGGGTCGCCCTTTACGCCATCATATAAAATCTCATCTTGGCGAAAACCACGAAATGTCACGCCGGAATAACTAAAGGCATTAACACCAGCAATATTGCTATAAAGATCGGTAATTTGGCGAGCAGCCTGATCGTTAATCAGCTCCTGCGGCAAAATTTGAATTGACTGAGGTATTTTTTCTAACGGTGTATTAGTACGAGTAGCAAAACTTGACTCAGTTGGTCGATATAAAGAAAACGCACGGCCAACAACTTCTATTTTTTCGATCTCTTTAGAATCATTTTGATCAGTAGAAACTTTAGTTTGAGCATGGGCAACGCCCGAAAAACCAGCAGCAAGTGCAATAAAAACAGCAGAAAGACGCATAATAAAAAAGGACACAATTAAGAATGCGCAACATGATAATGAATATAATTATCATTTGCAATGACGATTTATTATTAATTAAAGCTAAATAAAGTATTACTTACATCAAACTTTTGCTATTTCATTACTCAAACAGCTATTCGCATGAAATTAAGCCATAGGTTACAATAGAGCCAGCATTCATTCTTTTATTGGCATTATTTCATCGCATGATTAATCAAGACACAATTGCAGCACAAGCGACCGCACCAGGACGTGGTGGGGTTGGTATTATTCGCGTCTCTGGCAGCTTAGCTAAAACAGTGGCAGAGCACATTATTGGCCGTTGTCCTAAAACACGTTACGCAGACTATGTGCCATTTAAAAGCTTGAGCGGTGAACAGCTTGACCAAGGTATTGCTATTTACTTCCAAGGGCCAAATTCATTTACCGGCGAAGACGTACTTGAACTACAAGGTCATGGCGGCCCTGTTGTACTTGATATGCTATTAAAAGAAATTAGCCAAATTGACGGTGTACGTTTAGCAAAACCGGGTGAGTTCTCTGAGCGCGCATTTATGAATGACAAGCTTGATTTAACTCAGGCAGAGGCAATTGCCGATTTAATCAATGCAACCAGTGAACAAGCAGCCAAAAGCGCCCTACAATCACTGCAAGGTGAATTTTCTAAACATATCGAAACGCTGGTGGAAAAAGTCATTCACCTACGTATGTATGTAGAAGCCGCGATTGATTTTCCTGATGAAGAAATCGATTTTTTATCAGACGGTAAAGTTTCAGCAGATCTTGATGCCATTATTGAGCAACTCGATAATGTAACTCAGCAAGCTAAACAAGGTAGCATCATGCGTGAAGGTATGCGTGTTGTTATTGCGGGTCGCCCTAACGCTGGTAAATCAAGTCTACTCAATGCATTAGCTGGCCGTGATGCAGCCATCGTTACCGAAATAGCCGGTACAACACGTGATGTATTACGTGAACATATCCACATTGATGGTATGCCACTGCATATTATTGATACCGCAGGCCTACGTGAAAGCCCAGATAAAGTAGAGCAAATAGGTATTGAGCGCGCATGGGACGAAATTAACCAAGCCGATCGCGTACTATTTATGTTAGACGGCACAGATACATCAGCCACTGATCCCCATGATATTTGGCCGGAGTTTATGGCCAAGTTACCAGAGGGAATGGGTGTTACTGTGATCCGTAATAAAGCCGATATTTCCGGCGAAAGTGTCGGTATAGATGAGCATGATCAATATCCTGTGATCCGATTAAGTGCTAAAAATGCTGAAGGTATAGAGTTAGTTCGTACTCACTTAAAGGCATGTATAGGTTTTCAAGGGGCAACTGAAGGTGGCTTTATGGCACGCCGTCGTCACTTAGACGCACTGGACAACGCAGCCTATCATTTAAACACCGGTAAAGAGCAACTAGAGATGCATATTGCTGGTGAGATCTTGGCTGAAGAGTTACGCCTAACTCAACAGTTCTTAAATGAGATAACGGGTGAATTTACTTCTGATGACTTGCTAGGGAAAATCTTTAGTTCGTTCTGTATCGGTAAATAAATTCCGGTCATCAATATTATAAAAAAGAGTCGCAAGGCTCTTTTTTATTTTTAATCCAGTAATCAATTATCGGTTCAGGGCCGAAACTAGCCAGTATTAAACTCAGTTTCAATTAGTCTAGTGATGTCATTAAACGGAGGACATCATGGACAAATATCAACTATTTCACCAATTACACCACCAGCCAACAGGCTTTGTACTTGCTAATGCGTGGGATCTTAGTTCTGCACAATTCATTCAAGCTGCGGGGGCTAAAGCCCTAGCAACAACCAGCTGGGGCATTGCTGCCAGCTTGGGTTTAGCGGATGGTGAAAACATCTCTTTTCAAACTCAATTAGCGCTGGTTAAAAGCTTGACTAAACACATACACATTCCACTCACTGTCGATATAGAGTCAGGCTACAGTAACGATCCGCTGAAAATTAGCCAAAACGTTTTAGCGTTAGCAAGATTAGGGGTTGTAGGCATCAACATTGAAGACTCAAACAAAGACACTAACGCACTGAGATCTATCGAACAGCAATGCACTATTATTAGTGAGATAAAGAAAGTACTTAACGAAAATGGCTTCGGTAGTTTATTTATCAACGCCAGAACCGATACCTTCTTTGTTAGTGATCGCCCTTTTCAAGCAACATTAGAACGCGCAAAAGCCTATCAAAATGCTGGTGCAGATGGTCTATTTGTACCCGGCCTTACAAACATAGAGCAAATAACCAGCTTAACAAACGCGATAGATATGCCACTAAATGTGATGGCAATGAGCAATTTTAACTCAGCAAAAGCGGCTTTCGCTGGTGGCGCTAAACGTTTTTCATTGGGTAATTCGCTCTATGATCTAGTGGGTAATACAATTAAAAGCACCTTAATTCAGCTCGAAAGTTAACTTGGTAAACAAAAAAATCAGATCAAAACAGCTTTTAAGATCGAGTTTGTCTAAAAATGTTATCCACATTTGGGGTATTTTTAGATCTGAAAGCTGATTTGATCATAAAAAATCGCTGATATTTGAGCTCGCTGATGATCAACAGCCATTTTTTATAATTAATTTTCTTAAAAACGGCCTTTATATGTGCTGTTTTAAGTTTTTTTCGATCTATTTTATTGATCACAATTTACAAACCGATCGTTATCAACAAGCGATCTATCCACAAAACGATCACACTCAGCACGACTTACAGATCTAATCAATCTTTCTCTTTGCGACGACTAAAGATCAACAACTTAGCAAAGTTATACAGTTTACAAAATCAAACTTGATCAGAACTTTCCCCAAAATTATTAACAGCTTGATCAAAGGGTTAAACTCGCTAAAAATTTAAAAAAACTATTAAAAACAGCAAATTGTAAAAACAAATAAGTTTAAGCACGTATTTTAACCATAAAAACTTATTCAGATCGTAATTCAACGCTTTACTCACACCCTAAGTTCGTTATCATGTGGCCACTTATTTCTATACATGATCAAACACATGCAATCAGTAAATATCATCGTTGGCAGCCAAATGGGATCGGCAGAGTACGTGGCAGAACAGCTCGCTGAAGCCCTTGAACAACAAGGGATCCAAGTTAAGCTGCATGAGCAGCCGGTATTTGATGATATTGATCAGCAAGACACAATCTGGTTGTTATGCACTTCAACTTATGGCGCCGGAGACTATCCAGATAATTTATTGCCATTTATTGAATCAGTTAACCAACAAGTTGATCTAAAAGAATTAAACTACAGTGTGGTCGGTTTGGGTGACACCAGTTACGACACCTATAACTATGCTGCTCGTAACCTAGATGAGTTATTAGCAAGTAAAGGTGCAACACGCGTGGCAACGCGCTTAGAGCTTAACATTCTTGATGAAGAACTACCCGAGGACACAGCATTAGCTTGGTTGCCAAGCTGGATCGAAGCGGTGGGACTTAATTAAGCCGATCGATGATGATCGTGTTTTAAAAGTTATCAACAATTTACTGATAATTTAGATCGAATTGTGGATAAACACTGATCTAACTGCGATTTTAAGGTAGTTTATCCCTTGGATAAGATCCACTCGATATTGCCCTGTGTATAAATAGGCCTTTTGATCAAAGCTTGTTCCCCGTAAGATCCGATCATATTAACACCTTTAGATCTGCATTAAGATCATGTTTTAAATAGTAAAGCAAACATTATCAACAGATCTAGCCGTTACTAGTAGTAAAAGTAATAAAAGATCTCTTTAAAAGATCCTTTATGTTATTAGAGATCACCCACTTAGATCTTGAGTACTGTTTAATCATTTATCTTCTCTAAATTTCTAGGTAGAATACGCTCCCTTTACAAAGTTTTGCTGGTCGATTAAGTAGGATCCCATAAATGATTTTTCACGAACGTTTTGATGTTATTGTTGTAGGTGGTGGACATGCAGGTACTGAAGCTGCATTAGCATCTGCTCGCATGGGCATGAATACCCTATTGCTAACTCATAATATGGATACCCTTGGTCAAATGTCTTGTAACCCGGCAATTGGCGGTATTGGTAAAGGCCATTTAGTAAAAGAGATCGATGCTCTAGGTGGTGCTATGGCACAAGCAATCGATAAAGGCGGTATTCAATTTCGTACTTTAAACTCATCTAAAGGCCCTGCTGTTCGTGCTACACGTGCGCAAGCTGACCGTGCTTTGTATAAAGCTGCTATCCAACACACTTTACAACATCAAGAAAACTTAAAGATCTTCCAGCAATCATGTGACGATCTGATTGTTGAAGGCGATCGTGTAATGGGTGTGGTAACACAAATGGGTCTTCGTTTTAGTGCCCCATCAGTTGTACTTACTGTAGGTACTTTCTTAGGTGGTCAGATCCATATTGGTTTAGAGAATTTCAAAGGGGGTCGTGCTGGTGATCCACCTTCAATTGCACTTGCAGAGCGCTTACGTGAACTACCATTTCGTGTTGATCGCTTAAAAACAGGCACGCCTCCGCGTATTGATGCACGCACTGTTGATTTTAGCAAGATGCAAGAACAGCCAGGTGATACACCAACGCCGGTATTCTCGTTTATGGGTAAACAGTCAGATCACCCACAGCAGATCCCGTGCTACATCACCTATACAAATGAAAAAACTCATGATGTGATCCGCAACAACCTACATCGTTCACCTATGTATTCAGGTGTTATTGAAGGTATTGGTCCTCGTTACTGCCCTTCAATTGAAGATAAGATCGTACGTTTTGCTGATAAAGACAAACATCAAATCTTTGTTGAACCAGAAGGTTTAACATCATACGAATTATATCCAAATGGTATCTCGACGAGTTTACCGTTTGATGTACAACTTGAAATTGTGCAATCAATCACTGGTTTTGAAAATGCACATATTTGTCGTCCTGGTTACGCAATTGAATATGATTTCTTTGATCCGCGCGATTTGAAACAGTCATTAGAAACTAAGTTTATTAATGGTTTATTCTTCGCAGGCCAAATCAATGGTACAACCGGTTACGAAGAAGCTGGCGCGCAAGGCTTAATTGCTGGTATGAACGCGGCATTACAAGTACAAGGTAAAGAGTCTTGGACACCACGCCGTGATGAAGCATACACAGGTGTACTAATTGATGACCTAGCAACATTAGGTACTAAAGAACCGTACCGTATGTTTACTAGCCGTGCTGAATACCGTTTATTACTTCGTGAAGACAATGCTGATATTCGTTTAACTGCAAAAGGTCGTGAACTTGGTTTAGTTGATGATGCTCGTTGGGCTGCCTTTAACGAAAAAATGGAAATCATCGAAAAAGAAACGCAACGTTTAAAAGAAACGTGGATCCACAAAGATCACGTTGCTGTCGATCAAGTAAATGCGTTATTAAAAACGCCACTGACTCGTGAAGCGAGCCTTGAAGATCTGATCCGCCGTCCTGAAATTCGTTATACCGATTTAATGGCGATCGATGGTTTAGGTTCTGAGTTTGATAACCAAGCTGCACTTGAGCAAGTTGAAATTCATACTAAATACGCAGGTTACATTGCTCGCCAACAAGACGAGATCAATAAGCAATTGCGTCATGAACAAACTGTATTACCAAAAGACTTTGATTATTCAACTGTTTCTGGTTTATCAAATGAGGTTATTGCGAAGCTTACTGATAGTCGTCCAGATACAATTGGCCAAGCATCGCGTATTTCAGGTATCACCCCTGCTGCTATTTCGCTATTATTAGTCTATCTGAAAAAGCAAGGCTTACTGCGCAAGACTGCGTAGTTGGTGAGGAATACAGTGTTACAACAACAATTAACTTCACTGTTAGCGCAAACTGAAATTGCGCTAACAGAAAAACAGCAACAACAACTTGTGCAATATGTTGAATTATTAGACAAGTGGAACAAAGCGTATAATTTAACCTCTGTTCGTTTACCTGAAGAGATGATGGTTAAGCACATTATGGATAGCTTAGTTGTTGCACCACACCTTAAAGGCAAACATTACATCGATGTTGGTACGGGTCCTGGTTTACCGGGTATCGTATTAGCCATCGCCCTACCTGATACACAATTTATTTTGTTAGATAGTTTAGGTAAGCGCGTACGCTTTTTGATGCAGGTAAAACATGCACTTGGCCTTGAAAATGTAACCCCAGTGCAGTCTAGAGTTGAAGAATATCAACCAAGTGTTAAATTAGATGGTGTATTAAGTCGTGCATTCGCCTCTTTACAAGATATGGTTGACTGGTGTGCGCACTTGATTGATCATTCAGGTAAATTTATCGCTTTAAAAGGCGTATTTCCGAGCGAAGAACTAGACTCATTACCTAAAGGTATTAAGTTTGACGAAAAAATCAGCTTGGAAGTACCTGAGTTAGATGCGCAAAGACATCTAATCATTCTATCTAAAGACTAGGGATCAGAGCACTGTGGCAAAAGTCATCGCATTAGCAAACCAAAAAGGTGGTGTTGGTAAAACAACCACCGCTGTGAATCTCGCGGCATCGATGGCCGCGACGAAGCGTAAAGTGTTATTAATCGATCTTGATCCGCAAGGTAACGCAACCATGGGGAGCGGTGTCGATAAATATGGTGATGTTGCGACTATTTACGATTTATTGATTGAAGAGACACCAATCGAAGAAGTCATCAATAAAGAAACCTCTGGTGAGTACCACTTAATTGCTGCTAATGGTGATGTGACTGCCGCTGAAGTTAAATTAATGGAATTGTTTGCTCGCGAAGTACGCTTACGTAATGCGTTAGAAAAAATTCAAGATCAATACGACTTCATTTTTATTGACTGCCCGCCTTCACTAAATATGCTGACTGTGAATGCAATGGCTGCCGCAGATTCAATTTTAGTTCCAATGCAATGTGAGTACTATGCCCTTGAAGGTTTAACGGCGTTAATGGATACCATTACGCAACTTTCTAAGTTAGTAAATCCAGCGTTAACAATTGAAGGGATTTTGCGCACCATGTATGATCCGCGCAATCGCCTTGCAAATGACGTATCTGAACAACTAAAACAACATTTTGGCGATAAAGTATATCGTACCGTTATCCCACGTAATGTCCGTTTAGCAGAAGCGCCGAGCTTTGGTGCCCCTGCCATGTATTATGACCGTGCATCAAGTGGCGCTAAAGCATACTTAGCCCTAGCCGGCGAAATGTTACGTAGAAAAGAGAAAACATCTTCAGCAGTAGCCTAACTTCGAGGTAAAAAAATAACATGTCTGCTAAAAAACGCGGTTTAGGCCGAGGACTCGACGCTTTATTAAGTTCATCAAAACCAGCCCAAAGTGCAAATAATCAGCAACAAGCGATAACCACACCAGAGCAAGTCTCAGAGGTAGTTGCTGAGCAAAAAAATGGTGAACTGCAAAAGCTAGCGATAGAGTTTTTACAATCGGGTAAATATCAACCACGTAAAGACATGTCTGAAGAAGCACTTGAAGAGTTAGCCAGCTCAATTCGTGCCCAAGGTATTATTCAGCCAATCGTTGTGCGCCAAATTGGTGCAGATAAATACGAAATTATTGCAGGTGAACGTCGTTGGCGTGCTGCACAATTAGCAAAATTAGACACCGTACCGTGTATCATCAAGGATGTACCCGATGAAGCTGCGGTAGCTATTGCACTTATTGAAAATATTCAACGTGAAGACTTAAATGCGATGGAAGAAGCGATTGCATTAAATCGTTTGCTAAATGAGTTTGAACTTACCCATCAACAGGTCGCCGAAGCGGTTGGCAAGTCTCGTACAACAGTAACAAATTTGCTTCGTTTAAATAATTTAAATGAAGATGTAAAAATATTGTTAGAACATGGTGATATTGAAATGGGCCATGCACGCTGTTTATTAGGCCTTGAAGGTGAAGCGCAATCAGATGCAGCACGGCTAGCAGTAGCTAAAGCGTTAACTGTTCGCGAAACTGAAAAGCTAGTGCGTTCTATTTTAGAACCAGCGCCAAAAAAAGAAGTGCAAGAAAAAGATCCTGATGTCAAACAGTTAGAACAAAAACTTGCTGAAAATTTAGGCGCAAAAGTAGAAATAAACTACAATAAAAAAGGCAAGGGAAAGCTGGTTATTTCGTATACAACACTTGATGAGCTAGATGGCATTTTAAGCCGTATAAATTAAGACTATTCCCGTCATTAATTAATAACATGTCCAAAAAGAGACATTTGTGGTGTTTTTGCACTACAAAGGGTCGACTCAAGTTGCAAAACTGGTAGGAATCAGTATAATTTCGCCAGTTTTCATACCCTGACAATTTGAACGTTTACAAGGTTAATAAAACGTGACTAATAAGTTAGCAAAGCCTTATAGGCTTGCCGCATTTAAATTAATTTGTCTTCAGGGTATCGTAGCGCTCATCGCTGCAGTAGTTGTTTTTATAGGTTGGGGAGTCAATGCCGGCCAGTCAGCAGTTGCTGGCGGGGCTGTAGCAATACTCCCTAATTTTGTATTTGCCGTCTATGCATTCAGATATGTGGGTGCAAGTCGAGTAAATCAAGTGTATGCCTCGCTAAAGCGCGGCAACGGATTAAAATTTATGCTGACAATCGTGTTGTTCGCACTGATACTGAAGTCTTACACGGTCATTTTGTTACCGTTTTTCTGTGTTTATGTATTGGTGTTATTTTGCGGATTGTTTGCGCCCGTTTTTTTTAATCATTAACTTTTGGGATATAACATGGCTGCAGAAGAAGTAACTCTATCAAGCCATATTCAGCACCACTTAACTAACGCTAAGATGTGCTCGACCGATGCTGGTCTTGCCTTCAACAAAGCGTGTGCAGACAGTGGTTTCTGGACATGGAATATAGATACCCTCGCATGGTCAATCGGTTTAGGTCTTGTATTTTTATGGATCTTCCGTAGTGCCGCTAAAAAAGCAAATACCGGTGTACCTGGTAAATTTCAGTGTTTCATTGAAATGATCGTTGAGTTCGTTGGCGACAACGTACGCGATACTTACCACGGTAAAAGTGCCCTAATCGCTCCATTAGCTCTAACGATTTTCGTTTGGGTGTTCTTAATGAACTTAATGGACTTAATTCCGGTTGATTTCCTACCTGCATTCGCTGGCTTCGTTGGTGAACAAGCATTCGGTATGGATTCTCACGACGTTTACATGAAGATTGTACCAACAACAGACATCAACATGACTGCTGCACTTGCTATTGGTGTATTCATTCTGATGATCGGTTACGCAATCAAAATTAAAGGGATTGGCGGTTTCTTAGCAGAACTTACGCTTCACCCATTTAGCTCAAATAACAAGCTAGCGATGGTGTTTTTAATCCCGTGTAACTTATTACTAGAAACAATCGCTTTAGTAGCTAAGCCGTTCTCGTTAGCGCTGCGTTTATTCGGTAACTTATATGCTGGTGAGTTGATTTTCATCTTGATCGGCGCAGTTGGTTTAATGCAACTACCGTTGCACTTTATTTGGGCTGTATTCCACATCTTAGTAATCGTACTGCAAGCATTCGTATTCATGATGCTAACAATCGTTTACCTAAGCATGGCAAGCTCAGATAATCACTAATTTTATACACTTTTAAATTTTAACTTTAATTTACAATTGAAACTTTGGAGAAAAAAATGGAACTAGTATTAGGTCTTAAGTATATCGCTGTTGCTCTACTTATCGGCTTCGGTGCAATCGGTACTGCTATCGGCTTCGGTAACATGGGTGGTAAATTCCTAGAAGCTTGTGCTCGTCAACCTGAACTTGCACCTTCATTACAAGTTAAGATGTTCATCCTTGCTGGTCTAATCGATGCTGTAGCTATGATCGGTGTTGGTATCGCAATGGTATTGTTGTTCGTACTTTAATATTATTTTTTGAACAGCTTACTATTTTAAGGAGGAGCGGTCGTGAACTTAACAGCCACTCTTATCGGTGAATTAATTGCATTTACGGTTTTCGTACTTTTCTGTATGAAATACGTATGGCCACCACTAAATGGTGCAATTGAAGCTCGCCAGAAGAAAATCGAAGATGGTTTAGCTGCCTCTGATAGAGCCGAAAAAGACTTAGAACTTGCGCAAAAGAAAGCTGCTGAGCAGCTTAAAGAGGCAAAAGCTCAAGCGGCTGATATCATTGAACAAGCTAAAAAGCGTGCCACGCTTATCGTTGACGAAGAAACTGTTCGTGGTCAACAAGAGCGTGAAAAAATTATTGCTCAAGGGCACTCTGAAATCGAAGCAGAGCGTAACCGTGTAACAGAAGAACTACGTAAACAAGTAGCGACGCTGGCCGTGGTTGGTGCTGAGAAGATTTTAGAGCGCGAAATCAATCAAGCCGCACACAGTGACATCGTTGAAAAACTTGTCGCTGAGCTGTAATTAGGAGGGTATGAGCATGTCTGAATTGGCTACTATCGCTCGCCCATACGCTAAAGCGGCTTTTGAACTTGCCGTTGAAAAAGGCACTGTTGAAAGTTGGAACGACATGCTGTTCTTTGCTGGCCAAGTTGCCAGCAATGAGCAAGCCGCTGCCGCGCTAGCTGGATTGCCTACTGCTACTGAAAAAGCAGATCTGTTTATCAAGATCTGTGCAGAGCAGCTCAACGAACAAGGTCAGAACCTAATCAAGGTGATGGCTGAAAATGGACGTTTAGTTGCACTGCCAGCTGTTGCAGAGTTATTCGCTGAATTAAAAGCGGACTACGACAAAGAAATCGACGTTGATGTGGTTTCTGCAACACCGCTTGCTGCTGAGCAGCAAGTATCATTGGTAGCGGCACTTGAAAAACGTTTCGCACGCAAAGTTAAGCTGAATTGTAGTGAAGATACTACAGTGGTTGGCGGCCTTATTATCAAGGCGGGTGACACTGTAATCGACGGCTCAGTACGTGGCAAATTAGCCCGCTTAGCTACATCACTACAATCGTAATTGGGAAAAAGAGCATGCAACTTAATTCCACTGAAATTTCAGATCTGATCAAACAACGTATTGAACAGTTCGAAGTTGTAAGTGAAGCTCGTAACGAAGGTACTATTGTATCTGTTACTGACGGTATCATCCGCATCCACGGTCTTGCTGACTGTATGCAAGGTGAAATGATTGAGCTTCCTGGCAACCGTTATGCTATCGCACTAAACCTTGAGCGTGACTCAGTAGGTGCAGTAGTAATGGGTCCTTACGCTGACCTTAAAGAAGGCGTAAAAGTTAAATCAACTGGTCGTATCTTAGAGGTTCCTGTTGGTCGTGGTCTACTTGGTCGTGTTGTTAACACACTAGGTGCACCTATCGATGGTAAAGGCGCTTTAGAAAACGACGGTTTTGAACCTGTTGAGAAAATCGCACCAGGCGTTATCGAACGTCAATCAGTAGATGAGCCAGTACAAACTGGTTATAAATCTATCGATGCGATGATCCCAGTAGGTCGTGGTCAACGTGAGCTTGTGATCGGTGACCGCCAAACTGGTAAAACTGCATTAGCAATCGATGCTATCATCAACCAAAAAGGTACAGGCGTTAAGTGTGTGTACGTTGCAGTTGGTCAAAAAGCATCTACAATCGCTAACGTAGTACGTAAATTAGAAGAGCACGGTGCATTAGAAAACACTATCGTTGTTGTTGCATCTGCTTCTGAATCTGCGGCACTTCAGTACTTAGCACCATTCTCTGGTTGTACTATGGGTGAATACTTCCGTGACCGTGGTGAAGACGCGCTAATCGTATATGATGATTTATCTAAGCAAGCTGTTGCTTACCGTCAAATCTCATTACTACTTAAGCGTCCACCAGGTCGTGAAGCATACCCAGGTGACGTATTCTACCTTCACTCACGTCTTCTAGAGCGTGCATCACGTGTAAACGCTGATTACGTTGAGAAGTTCACTAACGGTGAAGTGAAAGGTAAAACAGGTTCATTGACGGCATTGCCAATCATTGAAACTCAAGGCGGCGACGTTTCTGCGTTCGTACCGACAAACGTTATCTCTATCACCGATGGTCAGATCTTCTTAGAAACTGACTTATTCAACTCAGGCATCCGTCCAGCTGTTAACGCTGGTATCTCGGTATCTCGTGTTGGTGGTGCAGCGCAAACTAAAATCGTTAAGAAACTAGGTGGTGGTATCCGTCTAGCGTTAGCTCAGTACCGTGAATTAGCTGCGTTCTCGCAGTTCGCGTCTGACCTTGACGATGCAACACGTGCTCAATTAGAGCATGGTGAGCGCGTAACAGAGTTAATGAAGCAGAAACAGTACGCACCAATGTCTGTTGCTGAAATGTCTCTGTCGCTATTTGCTGCTGAAAAAGGCTACCTAAAAGACATCGAAATCGCGAAAATCATGGATTTCGAAGCTGGCCTAATTTCTTATGCAAACAGCACATACGCAGAGCTAATGGCTCAAATCAATGAAACAGGTAACTACAACGCTGAGATTGAAGCTCAACTTAAAGAACTTCTAGAGAAGTTCAAGTCGACGCAAACTTGGTAATTTAGTTATGAATGGTGAGCTTTAGGCAACTAAAGCCCACCTGATTCGGAGAGAGAGTCATGGCCAGCGGAAAAGAGATTAAAAGCAAGATCGGGAGTATCAAGAATACTCAAAAGATCACCAGCGCAATGGAAATGGTTGCTGCGTCTAAAATGAAAAAAGCGCAGGAACGTGTGGCGTCAAGCCGTCCATACGCTGAAAACTTACGCCAAGTGATTGGTCGTGTTGCTCAAGCAAATCTTGATTTTACTCACCCTTTCTTAGAAGAGCGTGAAGTAAAACGAGTTGGTTATATTGTTATCTCTACTGACCGTGGTCTATGTGGTGGCTTGAACTCAAACGAGTTCAAAAAAGTTGCCCTAGATGTTAAAGCGTGGAAAGAAAAAGGCGTTGAAGCTGAATTTACTACTTTAGGTAGCAAAGCAGCTGGCTTTTTCCAACGTTTTGGCGGTAAGTTAGTCGCTAAAAAAGCGAACTTAGGAGATACACCTTCACTACAAGACGTTATTGGTCCTGTAAAGACAATGCTAGATGCATACTCTGAAGGTAAAATTGACCGCTTATACGTAGTATTTAACAAGTTCGTTAATACTATGAAGCAAGAGCCAACAATCGATCAGTTACTCCCTTTGCCAAAAGCTGAAGAAGAAGTATCTCAACATTCTTGGGATTACTTATATGAGCCAAACCCAGATGCGATTTTAGAAGCTCTGTTAGTACGCTTTATTGAGTCTCAAGTATACCAAGGTGTAGTTGAGAACGCTGCCTCTGAACAGGCTGCCCGTATGGTTGCAATGAAAGCTGCAACTGATAACGCAGGCGACCTTATGGATGAGTTACAGCTTGTTTATAACAAGGCTCGTCAAGCTGCAATCACACAAGAAATTAGTGAGATTGTTGGCGGTTCGGCAGCAGTTTAACGCTTCGGCAAAGTTTAATGAGAGGAATAGACATGAGTTTAGGTAAGGTCGTCCAAATTATCGGCGCCGTTGTGGATATCGAATTTCCACAAGACAACGTGCCAGCCGTATATGACGCACTAAAAGTAACAGATGGCGACTTAGCGGGTTTAACTTTAGAAGTTCAACAACAGCTAGGTGGCGGTGTGGTACGTGGTATCGCACTTGGTACTACTGACGGTTTACGTCGTGGTACTTCAGTAGAAGGTACAGGTCAGCCAATCCACGTTCCAGTAGGTACGAAGACACTAGGTCGTATCATGGACGTTTTAGGTAACCCTATTGATGAAGCTGGTCCAATTGGTGAAGAAGAGCGTATGTCTATTCACCGTGCAGCACCTTCTTACGAAGAACAATCAAGTTCAGTAGAACTTTTAGAGACTGGTATCAAGGTAATCGACCTTGTATGTCCATTCGCTAAAGGTGGTAAAGTTGGTCTATTCGGTGGTGCCGGTGTTGGTAAAACCGTAAACATGATGGAACTTATCCGTAACATCGCAATCGAGCACAGCGGTTACTCAGTATTCGCAGGTGTTGGTGAGCGTACTCGTGAGGGTAATGACTTCTACCATGAGATGAACGACTCAAACGTACTAGATAAAGTATCTCTAGTATACGGTCAAATGAATGAGCCACCGGGTAACCGTTTACGCGTAGCGTTAACTGGTCTTACTATGGCTGAGAAGTTCCGTGACGAAGGTCGTGACGTACTTTTCTTCGTTGATAACATCTACCGTTATACTCTAGCGGGTACAGAGGTATCAGCACTTCTAGGTCGTATGCCTTCAGCAGTAGGTTACCAACCAACTCTTGCTGAAGAAATGGGTGTACTTCAAGAGCGTATCGCATCTACTAAGACGGGTTCAATCACTTCAATCCAAGCGGTATACGTACCTGCGGATGACTTAACTGACCCATCTCCAGCAACAACGTTTGCTCACTTAGATGCAACAGTAGTACTTTCTCGTGATATCGCTTCACTTGGTATCTACCCTGCGGTAGACCCACTTGATTCATCTTCACGTCAACTTGACCCATTAGTAATCGGTCAAGAGCACTATGATACAGCGCGTGGCGTTCAAACAGTTCTTCAACGTTATAAAGAACTTAAAGACATCATCGCAATCCTAGGTATGGACGAGCTTTCTGACGAAGATAAGCAAGTTGTATCTCGTGCACGTAAAATCCAGCGTTTCCTATCTCAGCCGTTCTTCGTTGCTGAGGTATTCACAGGCGCGCCTGGTAAATACGTGTCACTTAAAGACACAATTGCTGGCTTCAAAGGTATCTTAAACGGTGAGTTTGATGATATGCCAGAGCAAGCGTTCTACATGGTTGGCTCTATTGAAGAAGCTCAAGAAAAAGCCAAAAGCATGTAATTAGGAGGGTAGTATGGCGGCTATGACTGTACATCTTGACGTAGTAAGCGCAGAAGAGAGCTTGTTCTCTGGTCTGGTTGAATCGATTCAAGTGAGTGGTAGTGAAGGTGACCTTGGTGTTAACTATGGCCACGCTCCATTATTAACTGCCCTAAAACCTGGTATGGTACGTTTAGTTAAGCAATTTGGTCACGAAGACGTGATGTATATTGCTGGCGGCACGCTAGAAGTTCAACCGGATCGCATCACAATTCTTGCAGATACTGCAGTACGTGGTGAAGACCTAGATGAGCAAGCGGCTGAAAAAGCGAAACGTGATGCTGAAGAGCAAATGGCGAACACGTCAGCTGCTGAGTTAGATTACCAACAAGCTGCAGTACAGCTTGCTGAAGCAATCGCTCAACTTCGCGTAATTCAACAATTACGCAAAAAGTAAGCCTACTCGGTTTTCGAAAAGCCCACTTAACGTGGGCTTTTTTGTGCCTGAAATGTGATGCTTTGCACCCTATTCTATTTTTATACTTATATCCTTCATCAAAGCTCGCTACAATAGTGTGAATTAATAGTGAATAGCTGTTTCATTCAAGGTTCAGTCCTACACATTAGGATTGCGTATTTACACATGATGTGACTTACATAACTTTGTTTGTTTTTTCAGATCTCACAACATCATGCACACCTAAAACAAAGAAAGAAGGATATTGTTTTAATGTCTCTGACTACTGTTATTCTAGCAGCGGGTAAAGGTACCCGAATGCGCTCTGCTCTACCAAAGGTACTTCACAAAGTTGCGGGTAAACCTATGGTGCAGCACGTTATTGATAATGCCACTGCACTTGGTGCTCGCGAAACAAACCTTGTTTATGGTCATGGTCGTGAACAGCTACAAGCTGCCCTGTCGCACAATCAAGTAAATTGGGTATTACAAGAAGAGCAACTTGGTACCGGCCATGCAGTCGCTGTTGCCAAAGAACATATTGCCGATGACGATACCGTATTGATTCTCTACGGTGATGTGCCACTAACAAAACGCGCCACTTTAGAAAAGCTACTTGCTGTGACACCTAAAAAAGGCCTAGCTGTATTGACCGTGACTTTAGATGACCCATCAGGTTATGGTCGTATGCTTCGTGAAAATGGCAAGCTGGTAGGTATCATTGAGCAAAAAGATGCCTCACCTGAGCAACTTGAAATTAAAGAAATCAACACCGGCATTATGGCTGCTAATGGTGAGTTACTAAAACGTTGGTTAGGTAACTTATCTAACAACAATGCCCAAGGTGAGTACTACCTTACAGATATCGTTGCGATGGCACACAGTGAAGGTGTTGAAATCACCTCGGCACAGCCTGAGCATCCGATGGAAGTTGAAGGCGCTAATAATCGCGTACAACTTTCAGCGCTTGAACGTGCATATCAAGCATGGCAAGCAGAAGAGTTAATGCTAAACGGAGCAACACTTGCTGATCCGGCTCGTATCGATGTACGTGGTGAAGTAACGACTGGTGAAGATGTACTAATCGACGTTAATGTTATCTTCGAAGGCAAAGTAACAATCGGCAATAATGTTCAGATTGGTCCTAACTGTGTACTTAAAGACTGTACTATTGGCGATAACGTTGTTATCAAAGCTAACTCACTTGTTGAAGAAGCCAGTGTTGCGGCTAAATGTACTTTAGGGCCTTACGCTCGTCTTCGCCCTGGTGCGATTATGGAAGAAGACTCGCATATCGGTAACTTCGTTGAGATGAAAAAAACTCGCTTAGGTAAAGGCTCAAAAGCAAATCATCTAACCTACTTAGGCGACACTGAAGTTGGTGAAAAAGTAAATATTGGCGCAGGGACTATTACCTGTAACTATGATGGCGTAAATAAATCAAAAACCATTATCGGTGATAACGCCTTTATCGGTTCAAACTCATCACTAGTCGCACCAGTAAATATTGGCTCAATGGCAACCATTGGCGCAGGTTCTGTTATCACTAATACAGTTGAAGACGAACAGCTTGCAGTCGCTCGTGGTAAACAACGTAATTTAACTGGTTGGAAACGTCCAACTAAAAAATAGTGAGCTACCCTACTAATTTTATATAGAAAGCGAGTTTATACTCGCTTTTTTTATGGCTCAATTTAGTGCTCATAAAAGTGCCATATAGTTGTAATGCCTGCGTGTTGTAATTGCGTTAATACAATACGAAGGAAAATAATAATGTTAAAAAGATCAATTATTGCGCTATCACTTTTAACCATTCTTACAGGTTGCTCATTAGACGGTGACGACGGCAAAGATGGTATGCAAGGTGAGCAAGGTCCTGCAGGGCAAGATGGAGCGAGTGGTGAAGACGCAAATTCAGCGTTAAGTATAAATCTTATCGGCCGTGCGGTGCTCAATGCAGAAAGCCCAGAAGGTGCAGCAGAGATTGTTGCCTATCAACCATCAAAAAAAAGAATTTTCGCTATTAATAGTTCGGGTGATTCGGCCGTTGTGAATATCATAAAAGCCAATAGTTTTGACCGTGCAGCTTTAGTTAAAGATAACGAAGGAGTAATAAACGGCACTAACTTAGATTCAGACATTACCCTTGCACTTAATGAGCACACTGCAGGCGATGCAAACAGTATCGCTATTGATATTAATAATGAACTTTTAGCTGTAGCAATGGCAGCTAGTAATACGGGTGATAAAGGATTAATCGCATTTTATGATATTAGTGGCGAAGAGCCTCAGTTTATTAAGAATGTTACTGTAGGTGCCCTACCCGATATGGTTACCTTTAGCCATGATGGTAATAAAGTACTTGTTGCTAATGAAGGTGAACCTAATGGGGATTACAGTATTGACCCTGAAGGCTCAATTAGCATCATAAACATCAATGATGGTGTGATTGCTGATACCGCGATTAGCATCACCTTTTCTGCCTACAACGATAAACAAGCAGAGCTTGAAGAGCGAGGGATTATATTTGCTAATCCGGCTGGCCGTACAATCAACGGTAATTTAATTAATACAACCGTAGCTATGGATTTAGAGCCTGAATACATCAGTATTTCTAAAGACAATAAGTTTGCATACGTGTCACTACAAGAAAATAACGCCCTTGCTATCGTCAATCTTGAAGATAATAGTCTAGAGCTTAAAGGCTTAGGTTTTAAAGATTGGTCTAATTTACTTTTTGATGCGTCAGATAAAGATGGTGGCGTTAACTTTAAATCATACCCTGGTCTATATGGTATGTATCAACCTGATACCATCTCAAGCTTTACCTGGAAAGGTGCTAACTTTATTGTCACAGCTAACGAAGGTGATGCACGCGAATACTTCTTCGACACAGCCGATGAAGCAGAATGTTTAGCAAAAGGTGGTCTTGATTACGATGAAGATGATGGTTGTTTATCTTATATAGATGAAAGCAGAGCTAAAGACTTAACGCTGGCAAGTAACTTTGATTACCTGAACAATGATAATAGTGATATAGGCCGCCTAAAAGTGACCACAGTTAAAGGTGATGAAGATAACGATGGTGAGTACGAGTCACTTTATGCATACGGAGCCCGCTCTTTTACCATCTGGGATAGTAACGGCATGGTGGTTTTTGATTCTGGCGATCAAATCTCACGTATTACCGCTTCAGTTCACGGAGCAGCATTCAACAATAATGAAGATGAAAATGCCGGCGATAGTCGCTCTGATGACAAAGGTGCTGAACCAGAAGCATTAGCACTGGGTACTATTGGTGATCGTACATTTGCATTTATTGGTTTAGAGCGCATGGGGGGCATAATGGTGTTTGATATTACTAATCCATACAATGTGACATTCCAAGATTACTTTTTTAACCGTGGCTTAGAAGCCGATGCTGAAATAACCGGTGATCTTGCCCCTGAGGGGATGGCGTTTATACCTGCAGAACAAAGTGCAACGAATGAAGCATTGCTTGTTGTAGGTAATGAAATTTCGGGTTCAATTGCCATCTGGGAAATCAAAGCTAACTAATCCACCTTATAAAGATAAAAAGCGATATAGCTAGTTTTAAGTATATCGCTTTATCCTTACCGTTATTACACTCAAGAAGTGACTGTTTTTTGAGCTAAAATCCCTCTGTAGCCCTTTATTTGTATGGTTATTATACTATTTTGAAAATAATCAAAAAAACCTTCAAAAAGTGCTTGCGTTAATTCTTCGCATCCCTATAATGCGCATCCACTGACACGGCGGGCAGCAATGAAAAGCGCTGAACAAAGTGACAGAGAGTTAAGTAAAACTTCGGTTTAAAACGGTCTAGAAAAAAAGTTTAAAATTAAGTGTTGACTCAAAAAAATAAGGATGTATTATACGCATCCCTCGAGACGCGAAAGCAACTCGAAACGTTCTTTAACAATATAAAGCAATCATCTGTGTGGGCACTCGTACAGATTGAGTTCTAACAGCGAAGCTTAGTTTACTAAGTGGAGCAAACAAATTTAGAGTCTCAATTTCTTATGAGTGACTATATAGTCAATTTATACAGAATTCATTGAGCACGAAACTTCGGTTTCAAAAAAACTTTTAATTGAAGAGTTTGATCATGGCTCAGATTGAACGCTGGCGGCAGGCCTAACACATGCAAGTCGAGCGGTAACAGAAAGTAGCTTGCTACTTTGCTGACGAGCGGCGGACGGGTGAG
>NZ_JAKGAW010000045.1:0-35440 GCF_021532475.1 Pseudoalteromonas sp. APAL1
GGAATGGAGCAGGAATAAAGAAAGAACAAGTATAAACTGGCTATTTAATGTTGAATCAGCTCGTGAAAAACTTGAGAGGGCTTATGGTGCCCTCAACTAGTCAGAACTTGTGTGATGAAGTACTAGCGCGTCCATTCTATAAATTGGCGGCCTGATTTTTTTGCATTGAGCTCAAGATAGTGCTCAGCAGTGTTGGCCTAAGATTTAAAGGCAGCAAAGCATGGGTTTCATGCTTTGCTGCCAACATCCATGTTGTTAAAGAGCGGTTACTGTCGTTTATTAATTTGGGTCTGTTGGTGGTGTTACATCAATTAGCCATGCTGGAATGTAGCCATTTTCAACAGTGAGCTTGTAACCTTTTACGTCTTTAGCGATGATGGCTAGGGCAATAAGGGGGATAGCTAAACCTCCTCGTCTACTACCTATACGCTCTTCGTCACTGTAATATTCTTTATGGGCCAGCAAGGCTTTTTCCATGGCTTGATTATATTCTTGCTCGCCGTTTTCAGTGAAAATGGCGGTAATAATAGGAATGAGCGGCCATTCTAAACGACTTACATAGAGGTATGCTTCATCATCAACGTAATCATCTGAGTTACAGGTGATATAGGCTTGCTCGATTAAAGGGGCTAAGTCGGCACTAGGGTTAAATAACCCTTTGAGTAAGTCAGACAGTGCATAATCAAAGGGTCTCAGTTGATTACCATAATTAGCTGTTTTAAACACATCATTGTCGATGGCCGTTAAGTAAGCGATAGCGTCATGGTTACGGGCAATAATACTGCTGTACAAAGCAAGTAGCCACACGGGGTGCTCAGCATGTTCAGGGTCGCGTTTACCAGTTACTTCTAAATATTCATCATCGTAAAAGAAAGGGAAAGGTTGGCCGTCATGGGCATTGCTTTGGAAAATACCATGTCCTAATTGCGAAGCGCGAATAACATAGAGCCAAGCATGGTAGCTATTAGGGTTTTGAATCGCTTCCATGGGGAATGTGTTGATTAAGTTTGTATTAAAGCTAAAGTGCATTTGATACCCAGGGTTTTTCTGTATCATTTCAATTTCATCGACTTGCAATCTATTATATAGCTTTATGGTTCGGTCGTAGCTTACTTGTGCAAAGCTGTAATGGCTCTCAATCATTTTATTTATTCCTTAAAATCCTATATCAAAAATCGATACGTCAATAACATCAACAAGCCCGGCGTCATTGGCTTTTGATACATGATTACTATTAACGGCAACAAAGCATGGGTTTCATGCTTTGCTGCCAACATCCATGTTGTTAAAGAGCGGTTACTGTCGTTTATTAATTTGGGTCTGTTGGTGGTGTTACATCAATTAGCCATGCTGGAATGTAGCCATTTTCAACTGTGAGCTTATAGCCTTTTACGTCTTTAGCGATGATGGCTAGGGCTGTTAAAGCTAATGGGATGGCACCTTCGTTTGCACCTTCGTGGTCTTCGTTGTTGTAATATTCTCTATGGGCCAGCAAGGCTTTTTCCATGGCTTGATTATATTCTTGCTCACCGTTATCAGTGAATATGGCGGTGATCACCGGGATAAGCGGCCATTCCAAGCGACTAACATATAAGTAAATTTCATCATCGGCATAATCATCTGGGTTACAGGTAAGGTATGCTTGCTCAATTAAGTTGGCTAAATCAGCACTAGGGTTAAATAAGCCTTTAAGTAAATTGGCTAATGCATAATCAAAGGGTTTAAGTTGATTACCATAATTAGATGTTTTAAACACATCATTGTCGATAGCCGTTAAGTAAGCGATAGCGTCATGGTTACGGGCGATAATACTGCTGTACAAAGCAAGGAGCCACACAGGGTGCTCAGCATGTTCAGGGTCGCGTTTACCAGTCACTTCTAAATACTCATCATCGTAAAAGAAAGGGAAAGGTTGGCCGTCATGGGCATTACTTTGAAATATGCCGTGGCCTAATTGCGAAGCGCGAATAACATAGAGCCAAGCATGGTAGCTATTGGGGTTTTGAATCGCTTCCATGGGGAACGAGTCAATGATATTACGGGTAAACTGTGTATAGAGTCCTAAGCGAGGATTTTTTTGAATACGGGGTATATTTTTATCTTCGTGCTTTTTATAGCGCTCTACCATATGGTCATAACTAACTTGTGCAAAGCTGTAATGGCTCTCAATCATTTTATTTATTCCTTAAAATCCTATATCAAAAATCGATACATCAATAACTTCGATAAGCCCTGCATCATTGGCTTTTTGATACATGATTATTATTAACGGCAACAAAGCATGGGTTTCATGCTTTGCTGCCAACATCCATGTTGTTAAAGAGCAGTCACTGTCGTTTATTAATTTGGGTCTGTTGGTGGTGTTACATCAATTAGCCATGCTGGAATGTAGCCATTTTCAACTGTGAGCTTATAGCCTTTTACGTCTTTAGCGATGATGGCTAAGGCTGCAAGGGGTAAAGAAACTGCACCTCGATTGCTCCACATTCGGTCTTCATCACTGTAATACTCTTTATGCGCCAGCAAGGCTTTTTCCATGGCTTGATTATATTCTTGCTCACCGTTATAAGTGAATATGGCGGTGATCACCGGGATAAGTGGCCACTTCAAACGGCTTGCATAGAGGTATGCTTCATCTTCGACATAATCATCTGGGTTACAGGTAAGGTATGCTTGCTCAATCAAGTTGGCTAAATCAGCACTAGGGTTAAATAACCCTTTAAGTAAATTGGCTAATGCATAATCAAAAGGTTTAAGTTGATTACCATAATTAGATGTTTTAAACACATCGTTATCGATAGCCGTTAAGTAAGCGATGGCGTCATGGTTACGGGCGATAATACTGCTGAAAAAAGCAAGTAGCCACACAGGGTGCTCAGCATGTTCAGGGTCGCGTTTACCAGTCACTTCTAAATACTCATCATCGTAAAAGAAAGGGAAAGGTTGGCCGTCATGGGCGTCACTTTGAAATATGCCATGGCCTAATTGCGAAGCGCGAATAACATAGAGCCAAGCATGGTAGCTATTAGGGTTTTGAATCGCTTCCATGGGGAACGTGTCGATTAAGTTTGTTTTTAAGCGAGTGTGCATTTGATAACCAGGGTTTTTCTGTATCATTGCCAGTTCATTTTCTCTTAATCTACTATATAACTTTATGGTTCGGTCGTAGCTTACTTGTGCAAAGCTGTAATGGCTCTCAATCATTTAATTTATTCCTTAAAATCCTATATCAAAAATCGATACGTCAATAACATCAACAAGCCCGGCGTCATTGGCTTTTTGTTGTATACCTACGTACTCAATTTGTTGGCTTTTAGTCGCTATTTCAATCTCATCTAGCATATCTTGAATGCTCTCAACCTCTTTCACAAAATCTTCATCGCCTGCTATGTAGCGAGGGTCTTTCATTAGGCTCTTTGACTGTTCACTGTAGTTTTCAATTATCGAATTCATATACTTTTCAGAGCCTTGCTGGGCTCTTTCTTCTCCTGCTACACGACTACCCCAACTGGCATTACCGCCTTTGGCTTCGATAATTAATACTTTACCGTCTTCTGTTATATACACTTGGTCAAACTGGCCTTGCTTTCCTTTGCCGGGGAGCTTACTTGCCAGTGGTGTGGCATCTGGATAATTTTGTTTCACATAAATGCGCGCCGCTTCTTCGCCCAGTGCTTCACTGGCTAAGCGCATGGCACTTTGCGCTTCTTTTAATGCAGTGGCGTTTCCGGCAAGGAGTGCGGCATCACGCTTGGCTACAGCTTGATTGCGTGCTGCTTCAAACTGTTTGAGTCGCTGTTTAACGTTGTCACTTAAATTAGCATGATTTATCTTTAATTTTTGCGCTATTTTGTTAAACACATTTATTTGGTCCGACACGGGTACTAAATTACCATTTTCGTAACGTAATTTAGGGGGCTTTTTGCCATCAAGGCGACTAATAATGACTTTACCTTCACCGTTGGTATATGCGCGGTAATTGCCGCGCATATCGTCAGATAATTCAGTGAGTAATAAATATTCAGCATGGTCTTTTGCTGACACATGCGTCGCCACAGCGTGGTTTTTACTTGGCTGTAACTGTGTATCTGGTTTGGTTATTTTGGCTGAAACAGTCGGATGTTCAGCCGTCACAGCATGTGATAACTGTTTATTTAGCTGCTTGCGTTTAACAATTTCGGCAATCTGAGTCAGTGCTTTATTTGCTTTTGCTAAATACCGTGATTTACTTGCCAGTGAAGCGGCCGCACCCACGCCACCTGTGAGCAGTGCTAATACGACCTCAAATGCCAAAATACCTGTTAATCGTTCTTGCTCTACGTGTGAGTGGGCATCAATATACTCGTAAGGGAAACGCGCTAGCGCCAAGCGGGTTTGTTCATCATCAAGTAGAATGTAAAGTAACTCACATGCTTGAGTAAGTGATTGGGCTGATTTTTGTGAGAAAGAAACAATTGTTTCTAGCTCATATTTAACGGCTTCTTTATCACCGCGAGCAATTGCTTCTATAATTCTAAAGCAAGCAGAGTACACACTTATATTAATATCAATACCGAGTACAATCAGGTCTGCTACGCCCTCAATAAGTGACTTTGCACCTTGATAAAAACCAGTGGCATTTGCACCTAGCTCTATCATGTATTGGTTAAATAGGCTTTCTTGTTCAAACAAGGCATCTTCAATGGCCGCTTTTTGTCGAACTTCATTTAGCATTGCTTCTAGGGTCTGCTTAAACTCATTACGCAGTGCAACTAATCGCTGTTCGTCGTCATCAGATGAAGCAATAAAACGAACCTGACTTTGACCTTGCGGCACGTTGGCTAGTTGCGCTTTGCCATTACTGAGTGAGCCGGTGTGCTCATGGCCAAGGCTATCGATAAGCGAGTAACGAATATTGTCTTCAGCACTGCCATCTAGGTAGCAATAGCTTAAGTCTAGTGTGCATAGTGTAGTAGAATCGAGTGAGCTATCAGCCAAATCAAATGATGAAATAGCAGGCGCACGACTCACATTAACGCTTTGTGCACGCGCTGTACTTGGGCTTTCAATATCGTAATCAACGGGGCCATCAAAATTTATAAATGTGCCATCGAGGGTGAGTACATCGGTGGCAATAATCTCAACATTTCCTTGACTGTCGAGTTTAATTTCGCCGCCTTCGTTATGGAGAATTAAATCACCACGGCCTGAGCCTGTAATCGCGATTGACTGGTTAGTTTGCAAAAATGTTGAGCCATTGGGGGCCGAAATAGTTAAGTCACTTGAGCTAGTTTTAAGCTGAATATCGCTTTGCGCAAAAGCTTTAACTGCGCGACCACTGACCATCGACAGTGCTTGACGAGATTCGATGAGGGTGTTTTTTCCTTGCCATGCTTGGCTACCTGCACTTTGCATGTTGATATCGCGGTTTTGCGTGCTAAGCGAAACATTGTTTTTAACATCAATAAACTGATTATTTTTAATCACAAACTGAATGTTGTCGTTCTCAGTTGTTAGGCAAAGGTCTTTACCTGCATGTAAGTTAATGGTGCCGAGCTGGCTTATCCATTCTATAAATTGGCGGCCTGATTTTTTGGCATTGAGCTCAAGATAGTGCTCACCGGCTAAGGTTTGTAAAATGATTTTAGGTGCTTGCTTGTCATCATCAAACTGCAGCTCGTTTTGCGCCGCACTGACCAGCCTGTTTTGCGTATTATTTGCAGCGGTGACAACGCTTGGCTGCGATTCACTCATCGCAAAGCCCATTAAAAACGTGTTGTTGGGGTCGTTATTTATACAGCCAATAAGTACCTCAGAACCACCAACAAGGGGGAAGTGCCAGCCAGTGGCCTGAGGTTGGTTTTGACATGCGTATAAAGCAAGTTGCTGAATTGCTTGGCTTGATTGCGCAATTGGCCTTGCTGTTGTGTCAAAATCAGTTCGCACACGGTAGCAACCTAAATCATCAATGAAACTAGAAGTCGTTAAAGACTCTACCTTAGCCGGAAATACCATAGGTTTGGGTTGATGTGGCAAAGGTTTGGCTTTAAAAGGCGTACCACGTTCGATAAATTGTGCTTTACAACTATAGCGTGTTAAACCTTGGTGACTATTTTCGTCATTAGGTTGTTCACTGCTGTGGTGCACGCTAACACACAGTAAATCAGCACTACTGCCCGTGCCGGTTTGATCGTCAATTGCAACTGAGCTACCCGCAAATAAATCACATACATTACCCACTAGCTGTGTTGTTTTATTGAGAGAGGCTAACGCGTTACTGAAATCTTGCGCTTGTAATGAGGCGGCACTGGGTGTTGCTGCGCATGGTTCAAAGTAAGATTGACTGTTACTTGCGACCTTTAAATATTGTCCATGAGCCACGCAGTTAGTGCGATCATTGTAAATAGAGTGGTGTACTTGGCTGCTATAAAAACCAACGTAAGCGGTATTGTCATCGTTATTCATACCAGCTGAGTTTTGGACTGATACTATACCGCGCTGCAAATATGGGCTGTTTAAGTTGCTATCACTGATCACTAACAATTCGACGTTATTTTTTGTTTCGAACCAAATAAACAAACCGAATTGGGTTAGTAAGCGTTGTAGAAAATGCCAGTTTGTTTCCATTGCTTGCACACACTGTGGAAGCGCAGGCAGTGACGAGCCGACACGAAAATCAATTTGCCCTGGAGAGTAGCCTGCACAGAGAGCTAGATAAGTAATTACATCCTTTAAATTAACATTTATAAATACTTTACTATTAGTTGTATTTTTAAGTGAGTTTAGCCTGTCACTTACTTTTATTTTATATCTATTTGTGTTGTTGAATGTGCCTAAATCGGATACTTCAGAGATGATGCCGGAAACATGCCTGTAATGGTTATCTTTATTAATGAATGTTAACAATGAACTTTGTAAAAGTGCTTGTTCTATCTTTATTTTACTTATGCTTTCGACAGTTAAGAAAAATTCAAAGCCAGCGTTTAAAGTCTCAAAGCCACTAACTCTAGTGACATTAAAAGAGGTGTTATTTATTTCGACAGATAGCCGAGAGAAAGACATATCCTTGTCCTTTTGTAACCGATTCCAATATAAAGAAGTTAGGAAAATACACACTTATTGATTAATGATCAATAGAATTATTTAATCTTTGTTGTGCGATATTATTTTGTTCATGATTTTTTAATTTATTTCCAATACTACAGTATTGCTTTTTTGCTGTTTTGAGTGAAAGTTCTATTTTTTATTTGTTTTGAGTTGACTTTTTATTTGCTGTGTTTGTATTATGCCCCGAATTAATGGACTTATTTAATAACTGTTGCTAGTTGAGCCGTATTTTATATTTTTCAATCAAGGATGATTTGATGGATAAAAAACTTTTTATAAATCAAGTTGATGCGCTTTATGCTTTAGCTTGGTCTCTGACCATAAATATCTCCTCCTTACTTGATCATACAGGCATTCCAGCACACCGAGTGTTTTCTGATTCGGTGCTCGACCATTTTTTCTTTTTTATAAATAATCCTCCAAGAGAGGATGGTAAGATTATTTTAATTAAGGGTAATATAAGAAATTATATTGATGAGTTGATTTTAATTAATGCAAAGTTAATCTCTTCTGTTGACTCTGTAGTTATTAAGTCGCTTGCTGTTAATGAAATAGAAGTAGAAAAAGAAAGCTTTATTTCTAAATTTTTCAATAATAAAAAGTGGTCAGATAGTGCAACTATTCGATTTGACAGGGTTATTTGCCCTGTTTATGAAGAGATACTTTGTAAAAACTAAACAAATGTCGATGAGGTATAAATGCGTTCTTCAATATGTAAACTAATATTAGCACTTCTTATTTTCTCGTTAACTGGCTGTATGAGTACTAAGGTAGCGTTAGATATTACTGCGACAGACAACTTGAACTTAAATCAATATGATGAGGCATTACCTGTAGTATTGAGAGTTTATCAACTGTCTGATATTCAGAGCTTTAAAACAGCTACCTTTGAAGATTTATGGAAATCTGACAAGTCAGTATTATCAAATACTTTGATCACTGTTGAAGAAAAAACAATCAACCCAGCAGAGCAAACAAAAATAGAATTTGAACAAGCAGAAAATGCACGTTTTGTTGCAATTGTTGCCTTGTTCAGAGATCGCCAAGGAAATAAATGGAAAACGTTTTATCCACTTGGTGATGGTCCAGTTAAATTATCAACGTCACTTGATGTTCTTATCACAAATAACGAAGTTCAGTTACCTGATGTGGACGAGGCAGAGTAATGAACGTTAAAGGGCCAATAAAACCCGTATGGGCTGAAGGTGTATTGCTTGCACAGCAGCATTTTCAGTTGTTTGATGATTTTCATGAACAAAATCAGATTGTTAGGCAAGCTTTGATATCGCCATTGGCCTTTGGTTTGCACCACCTCACAATTGATGAATCAGCATTAGCACGCGGTATATTAAAAGTAACTAGCTTTAAAGCTATTTTAGAAAACGGTCGTTTAGTTGAGTTTGACCGTCAATATCACGAAGAGCTAAAGCTTGAGCTTTCCGCAGATGCAGATGATATAACGGTGTACTTAGCGATTGCAGCAAATAAAGTTGTAAGCGATATTGAAGGTTACGCGTCAAGTGGTCAACTCAGTGCTTATCAAGCTGATTACATTGAACTTAGTGATCATCATGATGCAGCAAGAAATCGTGAAGTGTTAATTGCAAAACCTAATTATATTTTGCTAACAGATAATGATGTAAAAACGTATTTTGATACGCTTGCTTGTATCAAAATTATGCGTGCTGAAGACGGCTCGTTTAAAGTCAGTAAAGAGTTTGTGCCGCCATTACTAACGATACAGGCATCGTTTTATTTAACCGAGTTGCTTAATAGAACGGCTAACTTGGTAAATGCAAAAGTGAACGTATTGCTTGGCCGTAGAAAGAACTTTGGTTCAGTCACTGATTTTGGACCAAACGAAATGAATAGCTTTTTGCTTTTAAATGCAATGGCGCCATCAGCAAAACGTTTAGATCATTTGAAAAGCTTGCAACTTGTTCATCCAGAAAGATTATATTGTGAATTAGTTGACTTAATAAGCTCTGTATCGATGTTTGAGCACAGCGATTTAGTGAGTCAAATCCCACCCTATCAGCACAAGCAATTAACTCATGTCTTTGGCACTTTAGATATTTTATTGAGTAAATTACTTGAAGGTGTTGTTCCGAAGAAGATGGCGGGTCTCAAACTTGAGAAGGTATCGAATGCCATTTATCAAGTTGCCACCATTGACTCAGCCATTTTCGATAACAACGACTTTTACTTGGCTGTTTACTTTGAATCTGAAGATACCAAGTGGATCGATACTTTCAGTGATCAAGTCAAAGTTGGCGCCACTGAAAAACTCGAAATTATGATTGCATCGGCTCTTGCGGGTGTGCAGTTAACACATTGTCAGCGACCACCTAATAAATTAGCTATCAAAAGTGGCTATGAATACTTCCGTTTAGAGGCTCATGGTTTTATTTGGCAGCAAATTATTGAAGAGCAATCGCTTAGTTTATTTATTCCATTTGGCTTACAAGCGGCGCAGGTCGAAATTGTTACTGTGGCAAGAAATTAGGACGCAAGACGATGCAAGAAGCTAAAAACGAACTTGATTTAATCGCCTGTATTGCGCCAGTGATAAACGCGCTTGCGCCATTAAAGTTAAAGCAATCGACAGATCTTGAACTTAACGACTTCCGGGAGCAGTTACTTACGAGTTTTGATGAGTTTGAACGTAATTGTTATACCCAGCAAGTAACAACCAGTGTTATGCAGGAAGTTAAGTTTGCGCTTACTGCAATGTGTGATGAATTTGTAATGAGCTCTGGTGCGCATTTTCGAATGGACTGGATGTCGAGACCCTTACAGCTTGAGTTTTTTGGTAATAATCGAGCGGGTGAAGAATTTTTTGAGCGATTAGCAAAACTTCGAACCGGTGGTGAGCCAAAATTTGCTGCATTAGAAGTGTATTACATTTGTTTGCAACTTGGCTTTGAGGGTATCTACAAAGTCAAAGGAATTGAACAACTTAAGGCTTTAATTGTTGATATTCGTGCGCAAATTGAAGACGTACGTGGTACACCTCGAGGGCAGTTATCTGATAACGGTGTGCCTCTTGAGGGATTTGCTATGAAGGTGGGTCGAAACATTCCTTATTGGGTGATTTTATCAATTTGTTTAGCATCGATTGTTTCGCTTTTTGCTGGCTTTCATTTTGTAATCAATAAGCAAGCCTCACAGAGTACCCAGCGTATAGATAACCAAGTAGAAGTACTAACGCAACTAAGTAAAACCAACGAGTCTCGATAGGAAAAGTAATGCAAGGAAGAGTAAATAAAAGCGGCCTAGTGCACTTTTTACTGGGCTTAGTGTCATCAAGAGCAACAGGTCAGCTTATTGGTTTAATTGCTGTTTTAAGCATTATTTGGTTTGCTGGACGTATTGTAGGCTTAGATACAACAGATAAAAAACTAATCGCGATGGGCAGCGTTACTGCTGTATTCATAGTATTTATTTTTATACGTTGGCTGTGGACTAAACGTTCTGGCGATAAGTTAGCCTCTGAACTTGCGAGTCATAATGCGGGTTCAAGTGCTGAACTAAACGAAATAAAAGAAAAAATGCAAGAAGCATTAAGTTCATTAAAAGCATCTCATTTGGGGGCTGGTTATCGGGGTAACACTGCACTTTATGCTTTACCTTGGTACATGATTATTGGTCCATCAGCAACAGGTAAAAGCACACTTTTTGCAAATTCAGGCTTACATTTTCCTTATTCTAATTCGAGTGAGCTACATATTCAGGGCTTTGGTGGCACACGAAATTGTGACTGGTGGTTTTCTGATCAGGCGATACTTATTGATACTGCAGGAAGGTATACAACAGAGCAGTCAGAAAACCAAGAGTGGCTCTCATTTTTAAGCCTATTAAAGAAATACCGTCCCAAATTACCAATTAATGGTGTGATGGTCGCTATAAGTGTTGCTGATGTTTTAACTGCAGATAGTGAAGATATTCGCCAACATGTAAAGCTTGTCCGTGAGCGAATAGAAGAGCTTATTACGCAACTTGGAGTTATTTTTCCTGTTTATATAACGTTTACTAAAACAGATTTAATTAGCGGTTTTGAGCCATTTTTTAATGATTTAACAGAAAAGGAACGCGAGCAAGTTTTTGGTGCATATTTGTTAGACATTAGTGAGGACCAAAAAAATGATCCGGCTGAAATGTTCGAAGTTCGTATGGAGGAGTTATACCAACGCCTTTGTGAGCAACGTTTAAGTAAAGTTGCCCGCGAACGTAACGAGCACCGTAAGCAGTTAATTTTAGATTTTCCGAATCAATTTAAATCGGCTTCAACTAAGCTCACTGAGTTTGTGAATTTGCTCTTTAAAGCCAATCCGTATCAAGAGGTTCCGTGGTTTGCAGGTGTGTACTTTACCTCTGGTACACAAGAGGGAACACCGATTGAACGCATTACCAATGGAGTGAGGGATCAATTTGGCGCTGTTGTTGTTGAGCAAAAACAAGAAAGCATTACACAAAGCTACTTTATCAACCGTGTTTTTAATGATGTGATTTTCAAGCTTCAAGACCTAACTCGTGGTAACCGAAAAAAACGCTTAGTTGGCCGTTGGTTAAAAGGACTTACCGTAACTACCGGACTTGCCTGTATCGCTGCAGTGACTACATTGCTGATCACCTCTTATACCAGTAATCAATTGTTACTTAACCAAGGAGAAGCACGAGTAAAAGCGATAGTTGAAGCGAATGTAAATAAAGCAACAGACACGAAAAAACTCGCGGCTACACTAGCATTATTTGAACACTACCAAAAATTAAATGATTTTGAGCAACAACTTCCTTGGTACTTTATATTTGGTATTTATGAAGGTGATGAAACAATTGCTAGCATTAAAAATGTTTTATTTAATCAATTAAATCAGTTGATTACTTTTCCAGCTGAAAAACAAACATTAGCAAAGCTTAAATATTTTGATGCGTTATGGCTTACCGATGACTCGGATGCGAAAGCGGCTGCTCGAAAAGACTATTATGATTCTTTAAAACTTCATTTAATGTTAAGTAGTTTGCCTGAGCATAAAGATACTGACTTTGCTAAACAGCAACTGCTCAGCCTTATGAGCCAACATTTTAAAATAAACTTAGAAGAACAAGATGACTCACCTATAGCTGCACAGCTTAGTGTTTTAGTCGACTTTTATTTGGCTAATTTAGGGTCAGATATCGATAACCCTGGAGACATTTTGTTTTGGCAGAATAATGAAACTGCTGTTTTAAATGCTCGCAATAACTTAAATACTCAGCCCGAAGCAAAGCCATTGTATCAGCAATTAATTAGTAGTTTTGCCGACCGTAAAAAAGCCATTCAACTTAATGACTTTATGGCTGCAAAAAACCGTGATGTACTAAAAACTACTTTTAAAATCCCTTATGTTTATACAAATGAAGGATGGCAAGAGTATGTTTATCCAGAAATTATGCGGATCTCACGACTGGTTTTTTCAGGAGACTGGGTCATGGGTACTAGTAATGATAATGGAGAAAATGTAGTTGATGAAGCTAAGGCCGAAACTTTAGCTAAAGCAATGCGTGCGTATTACTTTAAAGATTATGGAGATACCTGGTTCGCATTTTTGAATAGTATTCAACTTCCTGTTTTTAAAGATTTAAATCGCGCTAGCATTAATTTCTCACGTCTATCTTCAACGGATGGTCCACTAATTGATTTAATGTCACTGGTTAATAGCAATATTGTTGTTGCTGATAAACCTTCAGCATTAGAGGCTAATAATGACAAGATTGCCACAGTTGTGTCTGGTGCGACTGATGTGGCAACTAAGAAAACGTCAAAAGGAAAGCTGGCAGAACAAATTTTAGAGCGTCCAGATTTCTCTCAAGTTAGTACCGTTAGAGCACCTGAGCTAGAAACTCGGTTCTCAGATTTACGACGCTTTTCACAATATGAAGAGGGCAAAAATATGTCTGACTACATGAGTCAATATATTAGCTCTCTGAGCAGTATTCATTCAGATATAAAAGCGATGGCTGCAAGTAATGAAGATGATGCACAAGCCATGATCTTTGTTCAAGATTTACTCTCTGGAAATAGCCAAGAGAATGCTTTGCAATCGTCATGGATCATTATTGAAAGCCAAACTCGAGCATTAGATCCCGAGACAAAAGAGACCCTTGATAAGCTTTTTAAAGCACCATTGCAATCAGGTATTGCAACTATTATGGCTAAAGCAAGAAGCCAACTAAATGAAGAGTGGGAAAATCAAGTTTATACCATGTACAACAATAGCATTGCAGGGAAATACCCTTTTAACTTATCGGGGCCTGATGCTGCAATTGCAGATGTATCAGAGTTTCTAAATAGTGAAACCGGTGTGCTATGGGCTTTTATTAATACGCAATTAAAACCATTTATGAAAGTTCGTCGTGGCGTCTGGGAAGAAAAGCAATGGAATGGTGTGGGGATTGGCTTTAGTAAAGAGTTACTCGATGGTTTAACTAAAGCGAATAAAGTCACTCGCTCTTTATTTCTAAATGGTGCAGATGCAGCAGGGTTTAATTTTCAAATGATGCCAGTACCACAAAAAGGCATTCGTGAAACGTACCTTGGTTTTTCTGAGCAAGGGTATCGTTATAGAAATGAGCCAGAAGAGTGGCGTAATTTTTCGTGGCCAGGTCGAGGAGCAGCAGAAAAAGCTCTCTTATACGGTTTAGATAACTCAGGCCGCAGAATAACCATTGAACAGGATGGACCATGGGCGCTATTAAAAGTGCTAAATGAAGCAAATGTTAAGTGGATAAAAGGTACTGAGTTTTTAGCGACATGGGACTTAAAAGATAAAACAGAAAAAAAATTAACTGTGCAATTTTCTTTAAAATCAGGGCGTAATAGCGGCATTTTTTCAAAATATTTACTGACATCATTTTCATTGCCTAGCTCTTTGTTTGCTTCTAACCCTCAACTTGCTCAAGCAAATCGAGCAACGGTTCAATAGGAGTAAACATGTTTGGTCTTTTCAATAGAAAAAAACAGCCTCTGCTTGTTAAACAATTCGCATATGGTTACATGGGGAAAACCCCAGTTCGCCCGGATTTTATAAAGCTGAATATTTCTTCCCGTGAGTCAGTCGCGTTTGATCACTGGTTACAGGAGGGCTTTGCTCACCTAAATAGAGGTACAAAAGATGGCAAAGCAGCTGCTTTAGATGGTGTTGCATCTTTATTTTTTGTGTCTGGAAATAGTGATGATGGAAGCCTATTAGGTGTATTGCAGCCAAGCGAGGATAGTAGCGGGCGTTTCTATCCATTTAGTTCATTTATTCACAGTGGTTTAGATACGTATAAGCGCCATCCTGCTTTTTTATTTTTGTATGCAAGCCATGTGATTGAGCATTTACTTGGAGTCAATAACAGGATTGTAAACGCTAACTCTATTGAGGAAATGGCTGAGCAAGCTAAAGCATATAATAAAGTCGCTGATGCGTTGAAACATTTACCTAATCTAAACCAAGAGCTTGATAAATTACGCACAATGCCTATGAGCTTAATTTGGCAGCATTTAGGAATTTCTGAGCTTCATAATAGAGCGATACTTATTGAAGAGTTGTCTGCCGTTTTAAAATCTGTTGCTAACCGAGGGTGTCTAAGGACTCAGTTTGGTATTCGTTTACCTATGCCTGCATTTAGCCATGAAAGTGCGCTTGTTGCAGGGTTTTGGCTCCATTTAATTGCATCTGTTGTTGCAGATCATAACTGGCAGCCATGGTTTTTTTATCAGTTAGGTACTAATAAATATAAGCCAAGCCTAACAGTATTTTGTCGTCCTGTACCTGCATCGTATTTTGGCTCTGTTTGGTTAACTGCAAATAAGTCTGCAGACATTATTGATCTAACAAGCTTATCACTTGAAAAAGCGCCGAGCGACTACAGCTTAAACTTTGCAGATATGGATAACATGAGTATTTATGATGCATTAAGAAGGTGGTGCAAAGCATGATTACTCAGAATCCTCATACCCATAAAGATTGGCAGCTTTGGTTAGACGAGTTAAGTGCTCCTTTAAACGGGTTAGTTTGTGGTGAAGATCTTAAATATGATGAAACTTTTAGAGTGTTAAAAGCTTCTTCTTCTGGGGTCGGTGAAGTTGACTTTAAAGATATGTTCATTCAAGCCACAGACTTATTGCAAAACCAAAGTAAAGACTTACGACTAGTCAGTTACTTATCTTTAGCGGCAACCAGTGAGTTTGGTGTTGTCGGATTAACATATTCATTGAAACTGTTTAATCAATTATTGAGCCAGTTTAGTGAACAGGTGCATCCTTTAAAAGCACGTATGCGTTGTGCAGTTAACACGTGGTTTTTACAACAACAAGAACGCTTAAAAGGAATCGCACAAACTCAAGCAGCTAGTCCTGAACAATGGGCTGAATTAGAAGCTGTCTTAGCTGAATATAATCAGTCTTCAGTGCCGGTACTTGATGCTGAATCAGGGCCTTTATCAACTCTGAATGAGTGGGTTAAAGAGCAAGTAATTCGCAATCCTGTCGCTAAGCCTGAACCTGAAATTAAAGCTGAGCCTAAAACACAAGAGGCGACAGTAGTTAGTGAGCCAATAGCAGAGCCCGTAGCGCAACAAGTTGTTCAAGCAAAACCAGTGACCCCTGCTCCAAAAGTGACTGACATTGCCAGCGATAGTGCTTACCTAGCGGCAATTCGTGAACTGCTTAATTTTGATAAAGAACAAAATAATATTGAACGAGTTTTAAAGCTCTCGCGTGCAGCACGTTGGTCAGGATTGGCTATACCTGCCAATGAAAATGGTAAAACAAGACTACCAGCACCGCGTACAGCAGCCTTCGCTCCCATTGAAAACGCTCTGGCAACGGAGCAAGCCGAGCAAGCATTGCTACTTGCCGAAGGTTTATTCATGGAAGGCGCAATGCAGTTTAATTTGAATCTGCAAATGCTTACTTTGTCTGCGTTAAAACAGCTTAATAAAGCAAAATTAGTTCAGTGGTTAGAGCAACAACTAGTCACTTTAGTCAGTCAATTTCCGTTATTGACCAATTTACAATATGACGATGGTTCGGGGTTATGCAGCCCGCAGAACAAAGAAGCGTTATTAGAAATTGCCAATTCACAAGCTTCGCAAAATGAAACAACTCATGCGCAAGCTAATCCATTTGACGAGCATTACAAAGCCTTAAGCGAGCAAGTTGCAAAAGGGCAGTTAAGTGCAGCTTTAAGCTTAGTTGCACAATTAAGTACACCAACTGGATTTGATCAAGCTCAAAGTCAATTGCTTAAAGCAAAACTATTACTTAAAGCAGAGCATTATGAGCATGCATTGGCAATTTTAACTGAATTACTCGAGCAAATTGAAACTTATCAATTAGCGAAATGGCAACAACAGTTTTGCATGGAAGTATGGCGCTTCGCCAAGCAATGTTATGCCAATTTGTCTCAGGCTGAGAGTGATGACATGAGTTTAGCTGCTAAAAAAATTAGCCAGCGAATGATGGTTACAAACCCGGCTCAAGCAATAGCGTGGGTTTAACACGCCTAATTGGAATTTAGTCGTTAGACAAACAAACTGCAAAGGAAGAAACATGACAGATACATTTCAAAAAGAGATCCCACGAGCTCGGATTAACATATCGTTAGAGCTTGATACTGACGGGGCATCACAAAAAAGCGAATTGCCATTAAAAATGCTGGTTATTGGTGACTATTCAAATGGTCAAAATAGCCAAGACCTTGCTGAGCGCGAACGCGTGACGATTAATAAGAATAACATTGAGCAAGTACTGAAAGATATCGCGCCAAAAGCGAGTTTTCAGGTGGCAAACAAGATAAAAGGCGACGGTGATATCAATGTTAATTTGCAGTTTGATTCATTTAAATCTTTCGATCCAGAGCAAGTTGCTGCACAAGTACCTGAATTAAACAAAATGATGGCAATGCGTAACTTGTTACGTGACTTAAAGTCGAACCTCCTTGATAACTCATCACTTAGAAAAGAGTTGGAGCGTGTTTTACAAAACCAACCAGAACTTGATGAGTTAAAAGCGAAGCTAGATGAAATAGCGCCGCTTGCTTCTGAAGACGAAAAAAAACCTGTGACGGAATAAGGACGCCGCTATGTCAATGCAAGAACAATTAAATGTAGCTGCTCACACAGTTGAGCAAGCGCCATTATCAACCTATGAAAATCTATGCAATATGGTTGATATTGCACCTGTGGGTGATGAAATCAAATTAGATACATTCAGAGATGCAGGTAATCTAGCAGAAACACGTGCCAATGAACGCCTCACTGCAGCAATTAATGTATTTTTAGATATGGCAGGCACCAGTGGCGAAGCAGTCACACGCATCGATAAGCTGTTGCTTGATGATTATATTGCAAAAGTAGACACCATTATCTCGCAGCAATTGGATCAGATTTTACATCACCCTGATTTTCAGAAGGTTGAATCAGCGTGGCGTTCATTACGTTATTTAATTAATCGCACGCCAAATAACGCGAATATTAAAATTGAAATGCTCGATGTTGATAAAGAAACATTGCGTGATGATTTTGAAGAAGCACCAGATACAACACAGTCAGCGCTATATAAGCATGTTTACACATCAGATTACGATACGCCAGGTGGTGAACCGGTATCGACTATGGTGTCTAACTTTGAATTTGACTGCTCGGCAACTGACGTGTCTTTACTACAGGAAATTTCACGTGTATCAGCAGCGGCACATTGTCCGTTTATGGGAAGTGTTGGTCCTAAATTCTTCTTGAAAGACTCATTAGACGAAGTTTCTAAAATTCAGGATATTGGTTCTTACATGGAACGTGCTGAATTCTTACGTTGGAAAAATTTCCGTGAATCAGAAGATTCTCGTTATATTGGTCTTGCTTTCCCACGTTTCTTACTACGTCTACCGTATGGTGATACAAACCCAATTCGTAACTTTAACTACCAAGAAGATGTGAACAGTCAGCATCACGAGCGTTACCTATGGGGTAATGCAACATTTGCATTTGCTGCCAACATTATTCGTAGCTTCCATGATAATGGCTGGTCTGTGAATATTCGCGGCCCACAATCGGGTGGTAAAGTTGAAAATTTACCTCTGCATTCATTTGAAGCAGGTAAAGGTTCTGAAACTAAAATTCCTACAGAAGTACTTATCTCAGAGACCAAAGAACTTGAGTTTGCTAACCAAGGATTTATTCCTCTTAGCTATTACAAAAATTCTGACTTTGCGTGTTTCTTCTCGGCAAATAGTGCGCAAAAGCCGCAAGTGCTTGAAACAGCAGAAGCAACTGCAAATGCTCGTATTAACTCGCGTTTACCTTATATCTTCTTAGTGTCGCGTATTGCTCACTACTTAAAAGTATTGCAGCGTGAAAATATTGGTTCGAGCAAACCTCGTCATGAGTTAGAACAGCAGTTAAATGATTGGTTAGGCGCTTTGGTAACGAAGATGAATAACCCGGATGAGTCGCTAATTGCAACGCACCCGCTTAAAGACGCAAAAGTAACGGTGTCGGAGATCCCAGGAAATCCAGGTTATTACCGCGTTAGCACTTACATTGTGCCGCACTTCCAAGTGGAAGGTATTGATGTTCGCCTTGCGCTAGTTGGACAAATGCCTGGCGAAAAATGAACTGCCAAGCCGCCGATGAAACGGATTTAAACAGGCTGTGTAAAAACGTCAATTTGGTGAGTAGCTGGTTGGTGTAAAAGAATGGCCCCAAGTTGGTTGCAGCCAACTTGGGACATGTTCCCCAGTGGCATGAAGCATCGGGCTTTTTGGGGGGCATAAACAAGGTTGTTTGTGCCTATGCCATCAAACAGGAAACAATTCATTCTAAAAGGAGAATAATGAAATGGCAATTCCAGCGTATATGTGGTTAAAGGATGACCAAGGTAATGACATCAAAGGTTCTGTAACTGTTGCAGAGCGTGAAGGTTCAATTGAGATCCTACACTTTGATCATGAACTTCGCATTCCTACAGATAACGACACAGGCGAATTAACAGGTACTCGTAAGCACGAACCTTTTGTTATTACAAAAGCGGTTGATGCAGCAACACCTTACCTGTACAAAGCGTGTTCAAACGGTCAAACACTTAAGCAACTTGAGCTTAAATGGTACCGTATTGATGACACAGGGACCGAGCGTGAATATTTCTGCCACAAGTTGGAAGATGTAAAAATCACCTCAATTTTACCAACAATGCATAACGTAAAAGACTTAGACAAGGAGCGTTATCCGCACCTTGAAACAGTTAGCCTACGTTATAAACGCATTACGTGGACTTACCTTGATGGCAACATCGAGTTCTCTGACTCTTGGACTGAAGGTCGATAAGTCAGCAAAATTAAAGGATATGCGAAAGCATATCCTTTTATTAGAGGTAAGTTTATGGCGTTATTCGATTTTTTAACTCAACCTGTCACACGAAATGGTCATCAAGGCTTTCAAACTGATGAGCAAAACAGTGTCTGCAAGCATCTAAATGAATTACTTAATGCGCGTCGTGGCGTTTTAAAACATTTGGCCGATTATGGGCTGCCCGATGTCGAAGATATCTACGAAGGCCTACCGTATTCACAGCATACATTGGCGTTTGAAGTTAAAAAATTGATAGAGAAATATGAGCCACGAGTTCGTTATGCCAATGTCATTCCAATGGAAATTCGAGAAGAAAATTGTGTGATTAGGCTCGATATACAAGCATTTTTAACCTCTGGGCAATGTATCAAACTTAACACCCGATTTGAGTCGGGTGGTAAAGCTGATGTGGCAGAACATGCCAAGCAGTTTGATTAATTCAGCGTAAAAGGATAGTTCAATGCAACAGTATTTTGATGCACAAATGCGCTTATTAACCCAAGCCGGCAAACAGTTTGCTCAGCATTACCCTGAGCACGCAGGCATGTTAAATATCGATGCGCTAAAAGATCGTGACCCTCATATTGAACGACTACTAGAAGGTGTTGCGTATTTAACTGCGCATACGCAAAAGCGTTTAGATGAGTCTGTTCCTGAGGTATCAGAGCAAGTGCTGCGTCAGTTATGCCCTATTTTATTGAGCTATTACCCATCAAGCACAGTTGTAAAGTTTAGTCCTAAGCTGGCAATGCAAAAATCACATCTTATTGAAAAAGGGCTGACGCTAAGCGCCGATAAGTCAGTGGTTGATAATAAACATATCACCTTTACAACAACCCACGACTTACAAGTCAGTCCCCTTGATGTTGAGCATGTGCGATATCAAGAGTCGCATTTAGGGTCTGAGCTACGTATTGGTTTACGTTTTGTTTGCCAAGGAGAGCGCAAAAACTATGACCTTGCAAATTTACAGTTTTATTTACGTGGTGATACGCCTTTATGTAGTTCATTGTTTAAGCTTTTAAAAACTGCAGAGCAGTTTACTGAGCTTGATTTTGGCCCCTCGCATTTTGAACATAACAAAAAGTTAAAAGTAAAAGGCTGCAGTGCTACTTATTTAGATATAGATGGTGCTCTATTACCCCATGCGGAACAAAGCCATCCGGGCTATGCGTTGCTGTTAGACTACTTTAACGCGAAAGACCGTTTTTACTTTATGCGCTTTGATGGTTTAAAAGATCTGACCTTACCCGAACATATCGATCGATTTGAGCTGGTGTTTAGAGGCAGTAGTAAATTACCGCCTGGTCATCAATTAAGCCGCGATAATATTTTACTCAATTGTGTGCCAGCCATTAATTTGTTTGCGCAACCAGCAGAGCCAATACGCATAGAGTCAAACCGTACTGATTACATGATCACCGCTGATCAAAACAGAACAGACCATATCTTTAGTTACACCATTAATGAGGTTAAAGGGCGAAACTCGTTAAGTGGTAAATCGTATGATTATACCCCCAGATATCAAAGTGTGTTTGAAGATGAAAAGAAACTGTTTACCGTTTTAACCAAAGATGTGGGTGGAGCTGCGCCGTGTCATTACTTACAGCTGCCATTTAATCTCGAAGAAGAAAAAGAAACTTTATCGGTTGATTTAACCGTTTTTAATGCTGGTTGGCCAAGACAGTTACTCCAAGAAGGCGATTTAAACATTGGTGGCCCTGATATGCCAAGCATTGCCAATGTAGAAAACGTAATTCGCCCGACTAACTATTTACCTTGCCCCGAACAGCCAAAGCACTGGCAGTTGATAAGCCTATTAAATGTGAAGTTTTCACAGATTACACAAGTCACCGAATTAAAACGCTTACTGGTATTATTTGATTGGTCACAAAAAGCTGAAAACCGATTACGTATTGATAGTATTCAAAAAATTACAGCAACACCGATTAGTCAAATTAAGCGCGGCATTTTTATTAAAGGTGTTGATGTATTGATTGATATTGATGAAAGCAAATTTGTTTGTGATGCCGACTTATACCACTTTTGCAATATGCTGCATCAGTTCTTTTTAATGTACGCGCCAATTAATGAAAGCGTGCAAACCCGAGTCAATGCGATTCCAAGCTATAAAACCCATTGTTGGGAAATTGAACCGGGTAAGAGTTATCAGTTATGAATATGCACGAATCAATAAATCATCCTGTTTGGGCAAAGTTACCTGAACCAATAGAAAAGCTGATTGCAGCCCCTTGGCAGTTTAATTTATTTAAGGCGATGAGCCTAATTGAAAAACATTGGGCAACACCTTCAGAGCTTGAAAAAGGGATTAGCGAGCGAGTGCTCTTTAAGCCTTATAAAGAACTTGGCTTTCCTGCCACGGATGTTCGCAGCTGTGAATTAGATAACCTTGGCCGTGGCCGATTAAGTTTGTCGACATCATTTTTAGGCTTGTATGGTGTAGATGCACCTATGCCACATTATTTACTCGAACAGGCGGCCAGTGATCAAGAAAGTGGGGGCCGAGTAAGGCAGTTTTTAGACATGTTTAACCATGTACTTTATTGCCAATTATTCCAAGCATGGAAAAAGTCGCACATCAATGTTGAAGGCCGAGGTGCAGCGCAATTCGATCATTTAATTGAAGCTATTTTATCAACCAAAACCGAGCAAAAAGTTCAGTGTGGGATCGCAAGCTTAAAACAAACTAGTGCGGCGGGTTTAGCGCAATTACTTCGTCACTCATTAGAGGTTGAGCAATTAAGTGTGGATGATACTCGTGCAAATTGGCAGCAAATAGACTCACCAAGTTCATTTGGTCAAGATCAACAAATGGTGTTAGGTGAGTCTGCGGTTCTTGGTGAGCGCGTGTTAGTGAGTGGCAGTGTACTAACCATAGTGATTGGTCCTGTGGATTCTGACACCGCGATAGCGCTTAACCCCCAGCATTCACAAGGTAAGAAAATGGCAACCATGTTAAGCACTCACTTACCCAGTAATGTGCAATGGGTTTGTCAAATTAAGGTGGCTAATAAAGCGGTATCAGAGCAAGTCATAGGACAAAGCGATTTATTACTCGGCCATAATGCCTATTTAGGGCGCGCTGAAGCAAATATCAGCGTGCATAGTTACACACGTCAACAATATCAACATTAAAAGTAATCAGGATTTAAGGAAAACAACATGGATGCAAAAGGCATAAAGCAGCTTATCGACAAACTAAATGGCCATACTGCAACAGCACTTGAGTCAGCAGCAGGGTTTGCGAGTAGTCGTAGTCACTATGAAGTGTTACCTGAACATTTATTAATTAAGTTGATGGAAGAAGGCAGTAACGGCGATTTAGAGCATATTTTTCACTTTTTTAATATTAATCAAGACGCAGTGTGGCATGAGCTGCTCGACTTTTTAAACCGCCAACCAGCGGGTAACCAAAGTAAGCCTGTTTTTTCTCGTCGACTTTATGAGTGGCTTGAGCGTGCTTGGTTAAGTGCAAATGTGCAGCACAAAAGTGACTGGATCACTGGTGCTGCGTTGATCGATGCCTTGACTGAGTTATTGCCGTACAGCCCAGTACTGCAATTGCCAGCGTTACTTGAAAAAATTGACGCCCGTTTCATGGCTGAAAACCTCGATAAGCTTTGCCAAAACTCTAGTGAGCGATTAAATCCACAGGCAAAGCAAAGTGCCCCGCAAAATGCTACTGACAAGCAAAGTGGCCAAGGTGGTGCCCTTGATGAATATTGTGAAGATCTGACCGAAAAAGCAAAACAAGGCAAAATTGACCCTGTGCTTGGTCGCAACGACGAAATTCGTATGATGGTTGATGTACTTTGTCGTCGTCGTAAGAACAACCCAATTTTAGTGGGTGAACCAGGGGTAGGTAAAACTGCAGTAGTTGAAGGATTTGCTCAGCGTATTGTTGATGGTCAGGTACCTGATGATCTCAAAGGTGTACGATTACTGGTGTTAGATATGGGCCTATTGCAAGCTGGTGCAGGGGTTAAAGGTGAATTTGAACGCCGTTTAAAAACAGTGATCGATGAAGTAAAAAACTCAACCACCCCTATCATCATGTTTATTGATGAAGCCCACACATTGATTGGTGCTGGTGGTGATGCTGGTATGAGTGATGCGGCTAACCTGCTAAAGCCTGCGCTTGCCCGAGGTGAGTTACGCACAGTTGCTGCAACCACTTGGAGCGAATACAAAAAATACTTTGAGCGAGATGCTGCACTTGAGCGCCGTTTTCAGCTTATTAAAGTTGATGAGCCAACGGAGCAAGCTGCTCAGTTGATGTTAGCGGGTTTGAAAGATAAGTATCAACAACATCACAATATTCAAATTACTGATGATGCAATAGAAGCAGCGGTGGTCTTGTCGTCGCGTTATATCACGGGTCGTCAACTACCAGATAAAGCCATTGATGTGCTAGATACGGCTGCGGCAAGAGTCCGAATGTCGTTTGCTACCGACCCAGCTGCCATTGAAGCTGAGCGAGAGCACATTAATTATCTAGAAACACGTATCCAAAGCATTGCAGCAGAAAGCGAGCAAGGTTTGGCGGTTGATATGGACAAATTGCTGCACTTACAACAAGAACTAAATGCAGCGCAGAATAACTTAGCAGCATTGACCAGTGCGCGTGAGTCACAAATTTCGACATTAGGTCAAATCAATGAATTTAAGCAAGCTAATTCGCAAAATGAATTAGACAGCAGGGTGTTACTTAGCTTACGACAAACGCTAAAAGAGCAAAACACACAAAATAATGGTCTTTACAGCGAAGTGGATGCCGATGCCGTTGCGCAAATTATTTCGCAGTGGACAGGCGTGCCCGTTGGCGCGATGGTGAAAGATCAAATAACCAATTTGATCACTCTTGAAAAGGTCATTAGCCAAGAAGTGATAGGTCAGCAATCTGGCATTGCAAAAATAGCCCAAACGTTGCGCGTAAGTAAGGCAGGCATAAGCAATGAATATGGACCGCTTGGTGTGTTTTTATTAGCAGGCCCTTCTGGGGTGGGTAAAACCGAAACTGCACGATGTTTAGCCAAGCAATTATTTGGTGGTGAGAAGTTTTTAACCACCATTAACATGAGCGAGTATCAAGAAGCGCATACAGTATCGCAGCTTAAGGGTTCGCCACCGGGATACGTTGGCTATGGCGAAGGCGGGGTATTAACGGAGGCTGTAAGGCAGCGTCCGTACTCGGTGATTTTACTCGATGAAGTAGAAAAAGCGCATAAAGATGTACTAAACATGTTCTATCAAGTTTTTGAGCGTGGCAGTATGCGCGATGGCGAAGGTCGCGAAATCGATTTTAAAAATACCGTGATCATCATGACCTCAAATTTAGGGTCCGCTGAACTTATTGACGCTTGCACGCCACCCAATGTTATTGATTTAACTGAGCCGACTGACGATGAACATGCCGACATTGAAAATCAAGACCAAATCAATGCAGCATTGAATAGTGAACAAGCCCCTTTAAATGAAGATGGCAGTCCATGGCAAGTTCCTTCAATTACAGCACTAACAGAGCTAATTAAGCCGCAGCTACTGCAATTTTTTGCCCCAGCACTGTTAGCGCGAATGCAAGTTATTCCTTATTTAGCGCTAGATAAAGAGGCACTGCAATCAATTGTCAGCTTAAAACTAGACGGTATTGCCAAACGTTTAGCGAATAATCACAAAATGCAGCTGCGTGTAGATGAAACAGTACTTAATAAACTGACCGAACAATGCCAGTTATCAGACAGTGGCGCACGCATGGTTAACGCTGTGATTGAGCAGCAAATATTGCCTGGCATTGCTAAATCAATTTTAGAGTTTATGGCAGAGGATGATATGCCAGATATTCTCACCTTAGCTGTTGATGAGAATGATGAAATTACCGCAACCTTTGCGGACCAAGCATAAAGGATTTGAACAATGGGATTCATGGATAGCCTAAATGAACTAAAAGCCAACACCAGTCATTTTAGTGTCAACGTGCAAGGATTGCCTGATGGCATGGTATCGGTGACAGATTTTGAATCAACTAATGACAGCCTGTGTGAAGACTTTTCGTTTTACATTCAAATTTTAAGTCAAGAACACCTCAGTGCTGAAATGCTGTTAGGTAAAGACGCCAAGCTAAAATTAGTGTGGTCAATGACCGACCGCACTATTTCTGGTCTCATCAGTGCTTTTACTGCCCATGGGCAAAGTCATCAGGGTTATCACTATACGCTGACCATGAGTTCTTATTTAACCTTGTTAAAGCATCAGCACTCAAACCGTGTTTTCACCATGATGGATCCAGCTGCCATAGTAAAAAGCGTGTTTACTAAAGCAGGTTTTCCAATGCAAAAGTTTAGTATTCAAGCATCGGGACCAACCCTTGAAATGACGGTTCAATACAACGAAACAGACTATGAGTTTGTCACGCGTTTGATGCGTAAGTATGGCTTTGTATATGGCTTTGTAGAGCAAACAGAAGGTGATTGCACCTTCAAAGTCTGTAATAGCAGTAAAGACTTTTCCGGGCAATGCGATGATATAAGCCTGAGTTATGTGCCGCCATCAGGGCAAGTTCGAAATAGCGAAACCATTTTTGCAATAAGCCGTAAAGCACAGTTGCATCCACAAAGTGTGTCGCTTAATGATTACAACTACAAAGCGCAAGGTAACTTAAATGTGTCGACCGCAAATAATACCAGTTACCCAGGGTTTGGTGATGACAGTCATTATGCAGATAACTTTCCTAACGCCAATATAGGTAATTCGCTGGCGAAAGTACGTCAACAAGCGTTTGATTGTCAGCGTGAACAATTAATTATTGATACGGATTGCCGTGCCTTAAGACCCGGTATGTTGTTGACAGTGTATGACCACCCTGATCATAAAGGGCTGTATTTAATAACGCGTGTTGATCACAAAGGCAGCCAATCTGCGGCAGTAGAATATGGCTCGCAAGTTAAAGGGTTAACCTATAAAAACCAAGCCTATTTATTGCCTGCATCCGTTGAGTTTAGAGCTGAGCTGTCTCCTGCACGTCGTGTATTTGCAACATTTAATGCCACCATTGAGCAAGAGGTTGACGACGATGGCAATTACTTAGTGCGCTTACCGTTTAACCAAGACGGTGAAGGCCAAGAAAGCCGCCCAACGCGCTTACTACAGCAATATGGTGGCAGTGGCCATGGTATGCATTTTCCGTTAACGACGGGCACCGAAGTGTTAGTAACTGGCGAAAATGGCGACCTAGATAGGCCGATTATTTTAGGCGCGCTTTATAATCAGAGCTGCCCAAACCCGGTTACCAGCCAAAATCCGACAGAGAATAAGCTTGTTACCCGTGCTGGGCATAGCTTGATCATGGATGACAAAAGCGGTGAAGAAAAAATTAGCCTTGCAAATAAAGAAAATAAAAACCAATTGTTGTTAGATGCCACCGAGAATGCCCATCAAGCTACACTCAAATCAGTGGAAGGTGACGTTAAAATTTCAGCCAAAGAGAACCTACAGTTTGTTGCTGAGAATGACGCCATTTTTACCGCTGCCAACGATTTTACTAATCGTGTTGAGAACACCCTACAAGTTCAAACACGCGAGGGTGATATTAAGGTAACGGCTGCGGCTGACTTAACATTAAAGTCTGATGCCGATACCCGTATCGAAGCGACTGATGGCAGCAGCGAACTTAAAGCAGCGCAAGAACTTAAGTTGCAAAGTGAGCAAGATTTTAGTGTCTACTCGGTCGATGGCAACCTTGAGTTTCAAGCGCCAAATGGTGATTTGAACCTCTCAAGCGGAGCAAATATCACCATCAAAGGCGAAGGTCGAGGCTCTATCCAGCTTAGCCAAGGTGGTGCAAGTTTAGAGATTGATGCTGCGGGTAATTTAACTATCGATGCCACCAATATCACTCTATCGGCTAGAAACATTGCTATTAAAGGCAATGCAATAAGTAATAACTAATTTCAAGGACTGAAAATGACAGCCACAGTAACTCAGTTATTTGATCAACAACATAGTCTTGCAGAGGTCAGTGAAGTATCGCCTCAGGGCAAAGCCTTGAGCGTGATTATAAATCACATTCGTTATGATGTTGCTTTGCAAGCTGCCCATGTATCGTGTTGCAAAGTAGGTAGCCAAGTCGTGGTGCTACACAGTGAGCAAGGTGTCATTGTTACAGCACTTTTAGCCGCACCTGAACAATCTCCGGCGGCTCATATTAGCAACGAAGCAGGGCATATTATTATTGCCGCAGAGCAAAGCGTTAGCTTGCAAACCGCAAAGGGCAGCATCGAAGTATTTGCCGATGGCACTATCGTGCTTGAAGGCGAAGATATCACTGCAAATAGCCAACAAGACCTTACTTTGGCAGGTTGGCCGATTAGGCTTAATTAATATGTTTGCAGCGGTTTCTAAGTTAAAACAGCATCAACAGCGTGTTACTACCTTAATGGCGCACCGTGAAAAGCTCCTTGCGTCAGGGGCGTATAGTCTTGCAAGGCAAAAAGTGTTAGAGCATCAAGTGCTTAATCATCTTTATGTGCTGGCATCGCTTAAGCAGCAGTCACCGTGCGACTACTTCAATGGGAATAGCTTTAACGACCTTGCTGAACTTAGCTGTGATGATTTTTGTAAGCTCGCGTTAGCGAGCGAGCAACAGGCCATTTTTGCGCTTTGCGCAACACGTTTAATGGCTGCACCTGAGCAAGATAACAGTGACTATTTTTTAGCGCTTAAAAAGCAGCAAGCTCTGCCTGTTTATACTTTGTTATCGCAGCAACTTAAGTATTGGTCTATCCCAGAACAAAAAGCACTCAGAGCCACAGTGCTAGAGGGCAAAGAGTCATTACCGCAGCAGCTTAAAACTATTTTGTTTTCGCAGCCTTTAAATGATGCTGAGTTACAACAAGCACTCGCTCATACTGATTTTACTTTGGTATATGCCGCTTTAGTCAATTGCTATTGCCAAGGCGATAACAGCCTTAGTGATAAGTTGTTTAAAGTGTTCTCGAGTACCAGTGAGCCAGCACATAAAGCGCAGTTATTACAGTTAGCGGGGCTGGTTAACGATAGTCGCTGGCATGAGCCTTGCGCTTTATTTTGTAAAGCGCACCCAGAATTTTGCCAAACCGTATTAAGCCACTTTGTGTATAAATCAGCGCTGGTATTGGTGATAGAGCTTATGGGCGTTGCGCAAACACAGCAAGCAGCTTATCAGGCTTGGCTAACGTTAACAGATAGACCACTTGCAAAAGCAGAAGCCTTAACACTGGTAAGCACGCAAAATCAGCATCATGTGCAAGCCGGTATAAACTTGCATGATGCAGAGCATGTTAGGCAAGCACTGGCTTTAAGCAAAGGAGAGTGTGTTTTAAAAGGCGTGAGTTTTACAAAAGCGCAGCCAGAGCAAGGCTTAGCAGAATTTGCAGGCGAGATTGTACAGCGAGTATTTGCCCCTCAGTTTGAATTAACACTGGCCTGTGGCCTTTATCATACTCAGCAAACAGCAGTTCAGTGGCAAAAGTTAACAGCAGGAGCACAACATGCTGCATAACTTTACTCCTTGGCAAGCAAGCGTGTTCGAAGGTTGGCAAGCAGATGGCACTGCGTCTCATGTTGTTTTGGTAAAACAAAGCTTTGAGTTTGATGAAAAAGGCAATACCAGCTTAATGGAACCGAGTGTTGAAATCGTCATGGCCGACGAATATAGCGGTGATCCGACTAGCGAGCCGCTGGTGGCAGTGAATGAACAAGTGGCATTTAAGCAAGGTTTCGAAATGTATGGCAACTTTACTGCGTACCCGCCAAAGGGCAAAACTGCTCGTGTTATTGAGGTTGAGCTAGGTTTAGTTGAAAACGACACGCCTATAATTAAAAAGCGATTACGCATTACTGGCGAACGTGAATGGCGCCGTTCACTGCTTGGCCCTGTCGCAACAGATCCAAGCCCTATTACGCCAACAGCTATCTGTTATAGCCGCGCGTTTGGGGGCAAAGCACATCATGATCAAAACGTCTATAGCCTCGAAAACCCAATAGGCGTTGGCTTTAAACTGAAAAATAAGCACGCAGTAGGGCAGCTTTTACCTGCGATAGAGTATGCCAATGAGGTATTAAGAAAACCAAGTCATCAAGTAAGCGTTGCTGGCTTTTCGGCAATTCCGAGTCATTGGTCACCGCGTATAGAATTAATGCCAGAGATTGACGAACAAGCGCTCATGGCTGGTAAATACCCGTTCAAAACGTCATTGGCTAGCAACTTTTACAACACAGCACCCGCAGATCAACAAACAAAGCAAGTGTTTACAAAAGGCTGGGCGTTTTCTTTAAGCGGATTATATCCATTACAAGAATATGGCCAGCAACAAACTGTAGAGCTTCCTGTGCTTAAGCCAATAGTGCAAGTGGCTAATACGTTAACAAGGCATGATATCGACATGCACTGCGATACCTTAGTGATTGATTCGGACGCACAGTGCTTTTCGCTGTTATGGCGCGGACATATCAACAGTGACAATGTGGCAAGTAGCAGCAATATAATTGTAGCTGAGCAGGGAGGTAACGATGCAGTTTGATACTCTTTATCATGTTAATGCCGCGGGGTGTTATACCGAAAGTTTTTATACATCGGTGGCAAACCAAATGTTGTATTCAAAGCCAAGCAAAGCGCTGATCCGCTGTGATATTAGTTTAGATGCCCCATATGTATTTGTAGAACTGACTGAGCTTACAGGGCTTGATAGGCAAACTCGTTGCTTGCTAATTTTATCTCATATTATTGAAAGCATTGAGTTAAAAAAACTTTGTTGTTCATTTAGGGTCAACAAAATTCAGTTTATATTACCGCACGACAGTAATGGCGAGCCGCTGATTGATGATGACACATTAAGTGAAATACTGACTGATGCAATGCCTGAGCAAACACCTGCTTTTGAGCAGGTAAGCGATTGGCAGCTCGAAGCAACCGAACTCGATACCCTCGTAGTTGCCGTTGATTCTTGTAATAGTTTTGAATACGTGTCGGAGCAAGCTAAGCATCACACAGTACAAGTGGTAAATGGCCCTAGCGGCGTGATTAATGGCGAAGGTGGCTATGCGTTATTGGTACACAGACAAGGTTGTTTCAAAGCCACCACCTTCGATGAACCAATGCCTTCTAAGCTTAAAAAAGCAAACATACAGGTTAGTGATACCTTTATTTTTGCAGGCATGCAGTCATATGAATGGCAAAAACTGTGGTTTAGCTATACCCAAAAACACTATAAAAATGATGATGAACTAATAGAGTTTGCCGAACTAAATACCGTAATAGGTTATCAAGGCGTGGCAAACCAATCTGCGGCATTTGCATTAGCTGGAAGCTATTTGCATAACCCGCTGATGGCTGACACTGAACACGTTTTTGTGGTGTTCAATCAGCCAAATGAACAGCTATTTAAGATTTCAAGGAGTGAAAGCGAATGTCATATATAAATGCCATAGCTGGCAAACAATCAGGCAGCGTACAATACGACATAGACGCACTCACTGCTGACGTACGAAGCGGCGGTAGTGTTACATGGCGCCATAATAACCCGACATTACTTGGTCTAACCAACAGTGCGCGAAGCAATGGTGCGCTCGGCAAAGCCAATGGTATTGCTATTTTTGCAGACCGTTCTGAAGGCGAATCTGCTTTTTTAGATGAAATAGCCAGACCCAAGTACCGAGAGCATACACTTGGTGAAATGGTTAATCGGTTTATTCCAGATTACATTATTCCGCCACCGCAATGGGATAACGAGAAAAACCAGCCAATTCTGCCGTGGAACGAACCGCAGACCAATATGGACGTTAACAAACCAATTAATAACCCTCGTGCCTTTTTAGATTTAGTGTCGAATCATTTAGGTTGGCAACCAGGCACAGAGCAGCAACTGGTTAAAGACACTGAATCAGAGGCACCACAAACTGCTACAGTCTCAGGGCAAAATGTACTTATAAATGGCCGTACCGCCGTGCATAAAGATAGCGGTGGTAAGCTAACAACAATCGATGTGTGCTTAACCACAATTGTTCCGACTGTTGTACCCATTCCCTATGTAAATAACGCAAAATCTTCTGATATAACTGGGGTTGCTGGCTCAGTTAAAATCAATGGCAAAGGCGCTGCCACAATTAAAAGTAAATTCTCAAAAAGTAAAGGTGATAAACCCGGTGATAAAAGAGGGATTATAAGCGGAACGAACGATGGTAAAGCCGAATTTATCATGGGGTCATTTAACGTAATGATTGAAGGCAAACCCGCGGCTCGCCAAGGCGACCCGATGATATCAAATAATAAAAATACCCCACCCATGCCACTTATGCAGCCTAGCGGCCCCGCACCAAGGGGGCTTAGAGTGCAAGTTAGGGATAGTTTGCAAGCTGAAAATGCAGGGAAGAAGATCATAGTTAAATTATCTGGAGCAGAAAAGCTAGACGAAGATGGGGTAAATATCCAATGAGTGATTTAAGTGTCGCAGACAAAATCAATATAAAAAATGCCCACAGAGAACTTGTTTTTGAACGCCAATCAGATGGTACAAAAAATGTATCTCTGATGGTTAAAGATGAATCAGTTGATAGAAGTCAAAAAGGTTATTACAAAATTCCTTTGTATAAAGTGGATGCAAAAGAAGAAAACGACAATACAGCTGATATTGAACTGGTTCATATATTCCCCATTAGATATGCACATCCTGCTGATGAAATAGATAATCATAAAACGAATCTTAGAGATGGTTACTTATACATTTTTGTTGATGGTCATTTATGGCGTGAACTCAAGGTTACAACTGAGCAAAACGTGACACGTTTTAATGATGTTAATCTTGCGTGGCAAAAAGGCGTCATGACGTGGAAGCAAAATAAAGGTTACAGAGATGCAACGGGGGAAGAACTCAAAACAGTTATTGTGCCTCATAAACTTAATGGGCAAACCTGTGAGGTTCAAATAGCTTATTCAGAAGTGCAATGGTCTTGGAAGCAAATAGAGCTTTTTGGCGGCCTTAACCCCGAAGATCCAAGATTAAATTATGGCGAGCCAGTTAAACCCGGCGATAATAATAGCGATGCGCAAATATTACGAGGTGATAGGCTTTTCACGTTAGATAAACTCGGCGATTTTGAACAAGGTTATAATAGCGCCAAACTACCTAAGCATGTTGTGCTTGATGTTGTTAATCAAGCGGGTGTGTATTGCCCAGTTATTCCTGACCAGATAGGCAAAGTTCGCCAAGCCGCAGCGGATATTACATTAACGCGTTCAGTTATTAGTTCACTGCCGATAGAGCAAGTAGCTAATGGACAAATGGTGTCGAGTGTAGCTGAACTCACAAAAGAACAAAGGGGTCAGCTTGAATTAGCATCGTTTGTTCAACAAACCTTTTTTGCTTTTCCACAATCTGTTTCAGATAAGTTAGCAACCTATGGTGAAGACAGTGTTTCTGAACAAGAGCAAGATATTGCTGCTGATTATAAAAAATGGATAGATAACAAATTTGATAAAACAGCGTTCAGGAAATTTTTAGCAACTGCAAAAGTGTTCGAGTTAGGCGAATATATCAATGAATTAAGAGCCAATGTAAAAGATATAATAGAGGACGAAGATAGCGCTTCTAGTTTTTATCAATGTACAAGGGATTATGCATATCACACGGGCAATCGAAGGCTCGATATGTATCAACTAATGTGCGATGTATTAGCCCCACTTAAAGATTTAACGGCAGACTTGCTTCGTTCAAGCGTAGTGTATGAAAAAGACGCACAAAAGCTTAAACAAATAGACAGTAATGACTTAGGCCAGCATATCATTTTAAAGGTGTTAGGTACCCACCCTGAAGACACTAGTAATCGTGAAAATTTACTGAAACTACACAAGTTACTTTTTCCTGACGAAAAGTGCAGTAACCCAGGCTTAACTGACTACTTAAATTTTAGAGACCCTGACGACCCTAAAAATATCGATTTTGATATGGATGAGTTTTATGCCCTTGAGAGCAATGACGATGGGCTAGATGGCTATATTGAAGGTGATTTAACGCAAGTATTTAGGCGAAGCAGTCAAGCTGTATGGGGCTTTTTTAATATTATTATGGAAGTCCCCACTGCTACGTATTCAATGTCTCAAGGTAGCGGAACAATTAAAGATGTGTTTACTGCTCGCATGCAAAAGCAATCGAGCTTACAGCGAGAAAGTAATAATGTTCAGCGGCAAATAAAGAATTTAGAAGAACAGATAGAAAATAAACAAAACGAAATTAAAAGCTCTGAAAAATCACGCAATGAGCTAATTCAAGAAGCGCGTAATCAAGGGATTGATGGCGATGACATCACTGAACAATTAAACAGGCAACTGAAACAAAAAAATAAAGAGTTAGAACATTACAAAACATTACTTAAACAAGCAAAAACAAAAAGTAGTGTGACCCGCGCGCATTTATCAACCCTGAAAAGTGTTGGACTAGACATGCTTGATAGTGAGGCTCGTATTAAGTCAGTTGCGATGTCGTACAACCCGTATCAAAAAATAATGCATTTAGCGCATATGATCTCTGACGACTTGCTTGTTGAGATAGATATTGATGTAAACGACTATTATCAAGGCAACTTGCCCGATTCAGTTGTGCCGCTTAATTTTGACAGCCGTGCAAAGCGAGCTGAGCAACGCATTTTAGAGTTTAATAAAATAACCGAAGGCATAGATGAAGCATTAAGCCAAGGCAGTTACCCTGGTAATGGTGGAACGCGCCCAATAGTTAAACTTAAAGTTAACGATAAAGTAACCATACCCGCTCGGTTAGACCTGATTACAAGTTTAGATGGCTCTTTAAATGAACTTGAGGCTATGGTTACTAAGCAATATTACCAAGCAGACAGTGCCAGAGAAAAAGTAATAAAAAAAATGGTGGTGTTAGATAAGTCTAAACTTTCAGAGCTTAAAGGTGAATTAAAAGAACTACGTGATGATTTTAGAGAAGATGAAGTTAGGTTAAAAAAAGCAAATTGGGATTTAGCCGGTTATAAAGATCATAATAAGTCTCTCAAAAAATACGCACAAACAGCATTTGGTAAGCAGCAAACGGGTAAAGTAGGCTCAGCCAGTATTGGTGTATTGCCGTTTGTTTCAGGGTTAGAGGCCATTAACTTTTATACCGTCATAATGGGTGATGGCGTGAGTGCCATGGATAAAGCGTCGGCTACTTTAGATTTACTTGATGTAATGGTGAATATAGGTAAAGACCTTGTTGAGCGTCGTTATGGTATGCCAAGCTCAGGCCAGTTGATTCTATACGCTGATAATAAAGTACCTGCAAGTGAGTTTACTAAAAAAATCTTAAGAGGGAGGCTTAGTGTATTATCAGCAAAAGTAGGACTATTTTACACTGCAAACCTTTTTACATTAGTAGCTGGAGCGATTAGTACCTATGTGGCTGTAAGAGATGCTGTTAATGAATATAACAAGGGTAATGTGGGTCTTGCCACGGCTAACTCAGTAATGGCGTTAGGTTTTTTAAGTATGACCGCAGCCTCGGGCATTGCTATTGTCACCAAAGGGGCATCTGCCTTAATTGCCGTTTTTGGTATAGCAGGCTTAGTGATCATTCTCATTGCAGCAGGGCTTATTTATTATTTTAGTGAATCAGAGGTTGAAGCTTGGTTGCATGCATGCCCGTGGGGTAAGGCAGCTTTTATTAATGATGGTTCAACAAGTGTGCGAGCAGAACAATGGCGAAACCGCCCAGATTTAGCACTTCTTGATATATACAACGTACTTTACAAGCCTTATACAAAAGTGATTGCAAGCCACCTTGCTAAAACTATTTCAATTGGGCTATCTGCGCCTGTTGCCGCAGTTAATGACGGTGTCGATGCAAAACTTTATTGGCGAATGGTTAACCCTACTCATGCTAGTTTAATAGCACCATACCGCGGTTATGATGTTGAAGCTGCCAAAAAG
>NZ_JAKGAW010000046.1:0-34481 GCF_021532475.1 Pseudoalteromonas sp. APAL1
CGGCTACATCGTCGATTAAAGAGTCAATGTCATCGCTATCAAGGGTATCGTCATCGTCTTGCTCATCGACTAGCTCATCAACCGCAAGCTCTTCAGCTGGAGCCTCTTGCTCGGCTACATCGTCGATTAAAGAGTCAATATCATCGCTATCAAGGCTATCTTCATCGTCTTGCTCGTCGACTAGCTCATCAACCGCAGGCTCTTCAGCTGGAGCCTCTTGCTCGGCTACATCGTCGATTAAAGAATCAATATCATCGAGATCAAACGTATCATCATCGTCTTGCTCGTCAACTAACTCATCTACTGCCGGCTCTTCAGCTGGTGCCTCTTGCTCGGCTACATCGTCAATTAAAGAGTCAATGTCATCGCTATCAAGGGTATCGCCATCGTCTTGCTCATCAACCGCAGGCTCTTCAGCTGGAGCCTCTTGCTCGGCTACATCGTCGATTAAAGAGTCAATGTCATCGATATCAAGGCTATCGTCACCGTCTTGCTCATCGACTAGCTCATCAACTGCTGACTCTTCTGCTGGTGCATCTTGCTCGGCTACATCATCGATTAAAGAGTCAATGTCATCGATATCAAGAGTATCTGAATCGTCTTGCTCATCGGCTAAATCATCAACCGCAGGCTCTTCTGCTGGTGCCTCTTGCTCGGCTACATCGTCGATTAAAGAATCAATATCATCGAGATCAAACGTATCGTCATCGTCTTGCTCATCGGCTAAATCATCAGCCTCAACTTCCTCTGCGGTATCATCTATTGACGCATCAAGGTCGTCTTCGTCTAACTCATCTTCGTCAATTAAGTCATCAATATCACTTTGCTGTGCAGGCTGTTCGTTTTTAGTTTCTTCTATTAACGAATCAATATCATCAGAGTCGTCTTCTGCTTGTGTATCATCAATTAGACTATCAATATCGAAATCGTCTTCATCAATGAGTTCTGCTTCTACATTGCCTGCTGTTGGTTGCTCATCGGCAGCATCGAGTAAGTCATCAATATCATCTAAATCAACGTCTTGATTATCATCTGCACTCGCATTTTGCTCATCAATTAAACTATCAATATCAAAATCATCTTCAGCAAGCTCTTCACTAAGAGCCGCCATATCTTCATTTGTATCATCAAGTGAATCATCTGCATCATTGTCGAACAAGTCATCAATATCGTCAGCACTTAAAATATCGCCAGATAAGTCAGTATCTGACTGTTCACTATCCAGATCTATTTCATCACCTAAACTATCGTCTGTTTGGTCAAAATCTTGCTGTAAAAATGCATCCAAATCATCGTCGTCAACGCCCGCTGTCGACTCATCAGCAAACTCAATATCATCGCTAAGCAAACCGTTTAGTTCATCTTGATTTAATACGCTATCGTCGTCATCGAAACTATCATCAATACTGTCGTCGAAAATAATATCATCGTCTGGCAGCATATCTTGATCGTCATCTAATCGGACACTTAGTTCGTCATCATCGTCTGAAGGCTCAGGGACAAGTGGATCAGTTTCTACAATTGGATCAAGATCATCATCTGGCGTATGGACAGGGCTTTGCGGTAAAAACTCATCGTCATCAATATCATCAGTTTCGCTGCTATTGCGTTTTTTCAAGAACATCACAACGGCTGCAATTATCAGCAAAGCCGGTAGAAACATTAAAGCACCGAGAACAAATGGGTTACTCAGAATAGACGAAAAATTAAACCCACTGTCCTCTTCAATCTTTTTTGCTCTTTGCTGCTCTATAATTTCGTTTTGTTTGGCTATCAGCTCTTTAAGCTGCTTTTGGATTTCACTGTCTTGACCAAGTTGATCACGAACAGTCTCAAGCTCCTTAGATATACCCGTTAACTGTTTTTTTAGTTTGTTATTCTCTTCTAAAATTTCTTCTACATTCTCGACCGACGATTTAAATTGCTTTTGCAACTCAACAAGCTGAGTGCCTTGCTCTGCTTTGATCGTATTTATTTCTTGTTTAAGCTCTTGTTTTGCTTCGTCTACATCGACTTTACGAGCCTGCGTTACATTCTTTTGTGATTCATTTATTTCAGCAGTCGTTAACGTGCCGTTTTTCTTTTTTTCCCATAATTCATCATCTTGCTCTGAGCGCGCTTTTGCTAAGGTGGGATTGACCGCACGCATCTCTGCAATTGTTGGGATTTTAAGGTATGCGCCATCGCGCATATGATTAAGGTTTTGGTCTAAAAAAGACGACGGATTTTTGTCATACAATGCTTGCATGACTTGATAGATAGAAACTGAGTTATCAGGACGAATTTTTGCGGCAATACGCCATAACGTATCAGTTGGCTTTATTGGGCCAATTGATCGCCCTTGCTCACCATAGTCGACCCCTTTAGGGCCTTTGAGTGTGGAGCCTTCATCAGAGTATGTCGGTGTAACCACCAATGCAGACGCTAATATGAAGAGTGTTGCTAAACCGCGCATGCTGATCCTTTATGTTTTAAATGTTAACGCAGCAACCTTGGTTGCTTAAACATCAAGTAATTCTTGCAGAATTGATTCTAATTATGCTTTCTTGCAAGCTCTATTCCAGCTGCAGACTATAAACCAGATGCTAGGCAATATCCATCGCAACACTTTGAAAGTAAATAGCTTAAATATCTACGGCTGAGAGTTTTATTTATTGTTATTGTTAAGTTTATACGCTTTTACAGCGTATGCGGCAATAATTTGGCAGTGAATTCACAAAAAAAGCGGCAAATTGCCGCTCTCTTTCACTTATAGCTCAGCCAAAATCATCAGATTTACAAATAATTTGCGATTAGCTCTTCAGCAATCTGCACACTATTTGTTGCCGCACCCTTACGTGTGTTATCACTAACAACCCACATATTTAAACCATGTGGATGCGAAATATCGGCACGTAAACGCCCTACATACACAGTATCGTTGCCGCTAGCGTCAGACACTGCTGTTGGGTAATCCGCTAAGTCTTCAATAAACTCAACACCTGGTGCATCGTTTAATAGCTGCTTCACATGTTCGATATCTACCGGCATACGCGTTTCAATATTAATCGCTTCACTGTGACCAAAGAACACAGGTACACGAACACAGGTAGGGTTAACCACTACGCTGTTATCACCTAGGATTTTTTGTGTTTCGTTCACCATTTTCATTTCTTCACGTGTATAACCGTTATCTTCAAAGCTGTCGATTTGCGGGATCACGTTAAAAGCGATTTGTTTAGGGAAAACAGCATTATCCATCGGGCGCGCATTCATTAAGTTCGCTGTTTGCTTAGCAAGTTCATCAACGGCTTCTTTGCCAGCACCTGATACTGCTTGATAAGTTGAAACATTAATGCGGTCAATACCATAAGCATCATAAATTGGCTTTAACGCCACCAGCATTTGAATAGTTGAGCAGTTAGGATTTGCAATAATATTGCGGTTTCTGAAATCAGCTAAACTCGATGCATTCACTTCAGGAATGATTAATGGCACATCGAAGTCATTACGAAAGTGTGAGGTATTATCAATTACCACACAGCCAGCATCTGCCGCAATCGGTGCGTATTTTTCAGAGACACTACCGCCTGCTGAAAATAAACCAATGTGAGCTTGGCTAAAATCAAATTCTTCAACATCGATTACTTCAATGCTTTCACCGCGAAATTGAATTTCTTCACCAGCACTGCGGCTGCTTGCGAGTAAAAATAATTGGTCAACTGGAAACTTACGATCTTCTAGGGTTTCGATAATTTGACGACCCACTAAACCAGTGGCACCTAATACGGCTACATTAAATTTTTGCGACATGTGTTTTCCTCTGTTGAATAAAGCAAATGGCTTTATTCGTTAATTCTAAATCCCAGTGCAGCTAATGCGCCTTCACATGCACTGTTGGCAGCCACCGATAAAGTACTAAACTCTCGTCGTGGTGGGTAATTCTTGCGTAAACTATCAAAGCCTTCGCTTGCTAATTTACTTCGTAAAATGCCATCGTCACGACGCACATCATAAATTAGATGCACTAAGCGACCTATATCGTCTAGGTTAAAGGTTTCACCTAGTGTGACACAATGGCTGATTGGCTCCGGTAAAAAATCGTCCAGAGACTTAAGCGCTGCGATGCCTTCAAGCTCACACACTTGCTGATACAGCATTTGTGTGCCGCGAGCTTTGCCTTCGAGTGTATGCCCTGCAATATGCACACTGGCATAACGCACATAATCAAGCAAAGGAGTCAGTATATTGGGTTCATTTTCCCAAACATCAAGCACGCAATCTAATTGGGCACCTTGTTCAAACAATGCTAGCAATGCTTGGTTATCAATTACATCACCACGGCTTGCATTGATAATTGTCATTCCAGGCTTAAGTGCCTTTAAGCGTGTTTCATTAAGCATGTGCAAGGTTTTATGTGGCCCCTGCTTAACTAATGGCACGTGAAAAGTCACAATATCAGCTTGAGCTAGTAATGTGTCTAACTCAATGTGTTCTGCAAGTTCACCAGCTTCATGCTTTGGTGGGTCACATAGCAACACATTAATACCAAGCAGGCTTAACTTATCACGTAAGCAGCTTCCTATACTGCCAACACCAACTATCCCTATGGTTTTACCCTGTAATGAGCTGGCATTTTCTTGGCTCAAGGCATATAAGCTACTAATAACATATTCAGCTACCGCCACGGCATTACAACCAGGGGCGCTGCTAAATGCGATATTTCGCTCAGCAAGTAATTCGGTATCAATGTGATCAACACCTATGGTTGCTGTGCCCACAAATTTTAATTTATCTGCTTGAGTTAGTAGGGCTTTATCTACATTGGTCACCGAGCGGGTTAACAAAATGTCGACTCCAACTAGCTGCTCTGGTTGTAGATTACGGCCATCAAATCGCTCAACATCACCAAAATCGGCAAAGTACTGCTCAACCAATGGCATATTTTGATCTGCAAGAATTTTCATTTGTGTGTCCGAGAGGCAGAAAGTGGCGCTATTGTAGCGAATTTATCGGTATTCGGATAGGTAACAACTAAGACGATTTTGGGGTTATTTATACCCAAACCACCTCAAGGTGCGAGTTTCAGTTGGAATTAAAAGCGATAATGAAAAAGCCGAGCAATTGCTCGGCTTTAAGCAAATACTGGAGAGGTTTAACCTTTATATTTGCTCATTACGAGAGTGGCGTTCGTGCCACCAAAACCGAAGCTGTTAGACATAACTGTATTTAGTTCAACGTCTTTACGCTCAGTTACGATATTTAGACCTTGTGCTTGCTCATCCAGTTCATCAATGTTGATTGATGGAGCAACAAAGTTATGCTCAAGCATTAATAGCGAGAAAATTGCTTCGTGTACGCCTGCTGCACCTAAAGCATGACCTGTCATCGCCTTAGTTGCACTGATCATTGGAGAGTTACCACCAAATACTTCTTGGATAGCGCCAAGCTCTTTAACATCGCCAACTGGTGTTGAAGTACCGTGAGTATTTAAGTAATCAATACCACCTTCAAGGCCTTGCATTGCTTGCTTCATACAACGTACAGCGCCCTCACCTGATGGAGCTACCATGTCGTAACCGTCAGAAGTTGCACCGTAGCCTGTGATTTCTGCATAGATGTGCGCACCACGAGCAAGTGCATGCTCTAATTCTTCAACAACAACGATACCGCCACCGCCAGAGATAACAAAACCGTCACGGTTTGCATCGTATGTACGTGATGCTTTCTCTGGTGTTTCATTGTACTTAGTAGACAATGCACCCATTGCATCGAATTCCATTGCAAGTGTCCAGTGAAGCTCTTCACCACCACCTGCAAAAATAACGTCTTGCTTACCTAGTTGAATTTGCTCAACCGCATGACCAATACAGTGTGCCGATGTCGCACACGCAGAACTGATAGAGTAGTTAACACCTTTAATTTTGAAAGGTGTTGCAAGACACGCAGAAGTCGTGCTCGCCATAGTACGTGGTACCATGTAAGGACCAACACGTTTTACGCCTTTTTCACGTAAAATGTCAGCTGCCTCAACTTGCCACTTAGATGAACCACCACCTGAACCCACTAATAAACCAGTGCGCTCGTTTGAAACTTGCTCTTCACTAAGGCCTGCATCTTCAATTGCTTGTGCCATTGAGATATAAGCGTATGCAGCTGCATCGCCCATAAAACGCATTGCTTTACGATCAACAAACTCTTTAACATCAATATCGATTTTGCCCGAAACGTTACTACGTAGGTTGTAGTCGGCAAATTCTTGGTTGAATGCGATACCACTGCGGCCTTGTTTTAATGATTCTAATACTTCTTCTTTGTTGTTACCGATGCTTGAAACAACACCGATGCCCGTAATAACGGCTCTTCTCATGGGTAATTACCTTAGCTCTATACTAAATTGTGTTCTATTTTACGCTGAAATTACTTTCGAAGTGGTCAGCTTTCTAGCGTACACTTGTACTCTGAATGTCTAGCTTATAAATAACGCCAGACTATTTCAAAGAAAACACGTAAAATAATTAAAAAAAGTTTGTAGTTAATTAGTTAAACCATGATCAAAAACGCACATATTCATTTTAATCACCTTGGTACCCCTGTCGCCGATCAGTTTGACGATGTTTATTTCTCTAACGACGATGGCTTAGCCGAATCACATTATGTTTTTTACCAACAAAACAATATCCCGCAACGATTACAAAATCATGACCGTAACCACTTTGCCATTGCTGAAACAGGCTTTGGTACTGGGCTTAACTTTTTAAATACCTGGCAACATTTTGCTGCTCACCTTGATAGGCAGCATGCAGAGCTAGAAGTTCAAAATCAACACGACCTTAGTGGCAATAAATGCGTAAATAGACTGCACTTTATCTCATTCGAGAAATACCCTATTAAGCGTGATGACCTTGCAAAAGCACTTAAAGCCTGGCCTAATTTAAGCGATTATAGTGAACAACTGATTGCTCAATACCCTATTAATTTGGCCGGTTGTCATCGTCTTGAATTTGCTGGCGGCAAGCTAATACTCGACCTTTATTTTGGTGACGTACAAGACAGCATCGATACCATGAGCTACCCAAGTGAAGGGGTTATCGATGCCTGGTATTTAGATGGCTTTGCTCCAAGTAAAAACCCAGATATGTGGCAGCAAAGTTTGTTTAACAAAATGCGAACTATTTCAAGAGCAAACGCCACACTCGCCACTTTCACTGCAGCTGGCTTTGTAAGAAGAGGGCTAATCGAAGCAGGCTTTAGCATGAGTAAAGCAAAAGGCTACGGTAAAAAGCGCGAAATGCTGATTGGCGAGCTAACCGAGCCTAATGAGCAACAGTCAGGGCCTGCCTATTTTGCTCATCAGCAAAGTGAATTGAGTAATGTGGCTGTTATTGGCGGTGGTATTGCCAGTAGCAGTGTACTGTATTCACTGGCAAAAAGAGGCCTGAAAGCCACGCTGTTTTGCCAAGATGAAGCGCTTGCCATGGGCGCTTCTCACAATGTACAGGGGGCTGTTTATCCGCATTTGCAAGCGAAGAACTCACCGCACAGTGAAATGTTTGCCCATAGTTTTTTATATGCGATGCGTCTATACCAGCAATTGCTTGATGATGGTTTTGACTACCCTCACCAGTGGTGTGGTGTATTGCAACATGCGGTTAAACAAGGCCTAGCAGATAAACATCAAAACCTTGCCGATAAAGAACTTTGGCCAACTGAGTTAATGCACAATGTAAGTGCCGAAGAAGGTGACAAAATTGCCGGTGTAGATACTGGTTACTCAGGTGTGTTCTTTGCAAAAGGCGGTTGGGTAAATCCACCAGCACTTGTTACAGCATTATTTAAAGCAGCAAACTCCTTAAGTGCGAGTAACAATAGTAAAATAGATAGCCACTTTAATTGCCATATTGAAAAACTCGAGAAAACCGCTGACGGCTGGCTTTTACACAGCAAAGAGCAAACATTTGGGCCTTTTAGCGATGTAATTAACTGTGCTGGTGAACACAGCGATCAGTTTAGCCAAACTCAAACACTACCCGTTGTCGGTGTGCGCGGCCAAGTCTCTCATGTACAAGCAAGCGAGCAGTCAAAACGCCTGAAAACCGTGCTTTGCCATAAAGGCTATTTTACTCCTGAATATCAGGGTCATCATTGTATGGGCGCGACCTTTGAAAAAAACTCAAAAAGCCGAGAAGTTAAAGAGCAAGACAACCACACCAATCGCGAGCAATTACTAAACTTTTACCCCAACTGCGAGTTTGCCAATAGCTTAGGTGAAATAACGGCAGCGAAAGCAGCGGTTAGATGTACCTTCATCGACCACCTTCCTATGGCTGGTGAGTGGGCTGAACAAAGTGATTATGTAAATGCGTTTGCCAATCTACGCTTGGGTAAGCGTTATCAATACCAAGCTTTAACGAAACCTCAGCAAGGCTTGCATGTGCTTACTGGCTTTGGCGCAAGAGGCCTGTGTAGTGCCCCTTTGTGTGCTGAGCATTTAATTGCTTGTTTAAACAATGAACCAAGACCATTTAGTGAACGTGTGAGCCAAGCCATTCACCCTGCTCGCTTTATTGTACGCGATTTAATTCGCAATAAAATTTAGCGGTTGGATGGGGCTTTAATTAGCCCCATTATTGTTCTTGATTACAATTTCGTTTTTAGTTTCCCCTTTAAAAATAATTCCTCACCCCAAGGTCTTTACTTACACAGTAATTAGAAGGAGTTTGATATGAAGACCTTAATCATTGGCGCCACAGGTCAAATAGGCAAAATGACCACCGAAAAAATGCTGGCAAGCGGTCATGACGTAGTGGCTTTAGTTCGAGACAAAAGCAAACTGAGTACGCTTGAAAGTAATAATTTAACGATTGTAGAGCAAGACCTCGAAAATGATTTTAGTCGTGCCTTCGAAGGCGTTGAACAAGTAATTTTTAGTGCTGGATCTGGTGGTTCAACAGGTGCAGATAAAACCTTACTGATAGATTTATGGGCCGCTGTTAAAGCGATTAATTTTGCGGCAGATGCCAAGGTTAAGCACTTTATTATGGTCAGCTCTATTGGTGCTGATGCCCCAGACAACATTGAAAGCAGTATAAAACCGTATTTAGTTGCTAAGCATATGGCTGACCAGCATTTAATCAATAGCGAATTAAATTACAGCATAGTCAGACCTGGCACTTTGTTAAATGATGCAGCAACGGGATTATTAACCACCACACGCCCTGCAACCCGCCAAGATGCGGTGATCAACCGTGAAGATGTGGCCGATACCCTGCTATACCTTGCTGAACATACACCGAAAAAGCCAAGAGTGTTTGAATTGTTTAATGGTGATAAATCAATCGACAGCCTTCTGAGCGATTGAATACGTATGCATAAGAAATAAGATTGAGAAAGCGCGTAAAGCACTTTAGTTTATTGTTTACATAATAATAACAAAGGTGCTTTATGCGTCATTTTGCTTTTCTTTTTTGCTTTGCTTTTACGTCGGCTTGTTTCGCCGCACCGGTAAAAGTACAAAGCTACAGTGGCGATACCTCCCTTCCCCACAAATTATTGATCAGCGCCATTGAACGTGCTGGCTTAGAGTATGTTCATCCTTACGAAACCAATAAAGATATCTCTAATGCACGTATCTTAAACGATGTAAAAAACAACCAGCTGGATGTGATGTGGAGCATGACATCTACTCAGCTAGAGCAAGATTATCAAGCTGTTTATATTCCCTTGTTTCGTGGCTTACTTGGCATGCGAGTCGCGATTGTGAAAGCACAAAATCGCGAGCTATTTAGCTCGGTAACTAGTTTACAAGATTTAAAACGCTTCACCGCTGGGCAAGGTAAAACTTGGCCAGACACGAAAATATTAAAAGCGAATCAACTGCCCGTTGTTACCACATTAAAATACCCTAACTTATTTCCAATGCTTGAAGGCGAGCGCTTTGACTACTTCCCACGTGGGGTGAATGAACCTTGGGATGAAATTGCCAATCACTCAGAGCTTAACCTCACTGTTGAGCCATACTTAGTTATTAAGTACACCGCACCACTTTACTTTTTCGTCAACAAAAACAATCACACACTACATAAACAGCTAAATGATGCCCTAAACGAGATGATTGCCGATGGCACATTTAACGCCATGTTTTTGGCAGACAGCCAAGTACAAACGGTTTTATCAAAAGCCAATTTAAGCTCGCGTCGCGTTATTGAGCTAGATAACCCAACGTTATCGTCGAACACACCTAATAAAAATAGCCCTTTGTGGTTTAACCCATTTCAATGAGCGCACAATGAAATCATTAAAATACAAAATGACTTTGGCACTGTCTTTGTGCCTTTTACTAAGCGTGATCTTCGTGATCAGCGCAAACTACCTGCTGGCAAAGTCGAATCAGACACAGCAATGGCAAGATGACATCACTGCCCTTAATGAGCAAATGCAGGTTATTTTAGCTGAGCCAGTATTCTCTTATGATGAACCGTTAATCAATCAGATTATTAAAGCCTTTTCGCAAAACAAACATGTACATAGCATTTCAGTGACAGATCATCGCAATAAGCCACTTGCCGCTATCGCTAAACAAAGCAATAGCGCATCGGTTAGCAAAACTATTGATTTGCACTATTTAGATAATTTAATTGGTCACATAAAAATTGGTTACTCACAAAAAGCACTGCATAGCACCATTGCTGAGTCGACACGCACCATGTTTATTACCTTACTGGTCTCTTTTATCGTCTTGGGTGCGGTGATTATTTATATCGTGCGACTGTTAGTGATAAAACCAATCGATAGCGTAAATAGCCTTGTTGATGAAATTGTCAAAGGTGAAGGCGACCTAACAAAACGTATTAGCTACCAATCTAATGATGAAATTGGCTATTTAGTTGATGGTTTCAATCGCTTTATAGCGCAAGTACAAGAAATAATTACAGAGCTAGGCAGCACAGCCAGTGAGCTTGAAATGATTGCCAGCACAGTAAACGAAGCCTCAGTGCGCTCTAAAAACGAAGCCGAGCTTGAATACAACCGCACTGATTCAGCAACCAATGCGCTTAGTCAGTTAAGTGAAGCAACCAAAGAGATTGCGCAAGGGGCTAATCAAACTGCACAGCAGACCACCGACGTTCATCGCTTATGCCAACAAGGCGAACAAAATATGAATGCCAATGGCAACATGGTTGACGAATTAGCTGCACAACTCGACCATACATCAAACGTAGTTAAACAACTAAACGCCAGCAGTAATGAAATTAGCCAAGTGCTCGATGTTATAAAAAGTATTGCCGAGCAAACCAATTTACTGGCTCTAAATGCTGCTATTGAAGCGGCTCGTGCCGGTGAATCAGGTCGTGGCTTTGCTGTGGTGGCCGATGAAGTAAGAGCGCTTGCTAGTAAAACCTATGATTCAACGTCTGAGATTGAATCAATTATTGTATCGCTACACAACAATACCTCTGATTGTGTAACCGCAACGGAGCAAAGTAAGTCACTCAGCGATAAAGTGAGCCAAGCGAATCAAAAAAGCCAAGCGGTGTTTAAAGATATTGCTAAACAAATCAATACCATTAATCAAATGAACGAAAGCGTGGCAGCAAGTTCTGAAGAGCAAACCAGTGTGACCGCTGATATCTTAAATACCATGCAGCTCATTAACCAAGGCGCTAAGAGCCTATCGCAAGAAGCTCAGCACCTTGATAACACCATAGGCCAACTCAATGAATTAGAACGCGGCATCGTTGCCAAACTGGGTTTGTTTAAATACTAAAAGCCATGATCCCCTGCCACGCAAGTTGCAGGGAAAGCACCGTTAACACTAAACGAAAAATCTTTTTAAATTTATCTGACGAAATACGGTGCAATAACTTAAGGCCAAGCCAAGTACCTAAAGCACCGCTCATTATCATGAGCATAACCAGCGGCAACCACTGCCAAAATGCAAAGCCCACAACCCCATATAAAATCGCTTTTAAGGTATGTTGTACTGTCATGCAGCTTGAAAAAGTAGCGGTAAATTTAAGCTTATTATAATTATTCACATATAAGCAGCTGCCAACCAAAGGCCCACTTGCCCCTACAAACATCGAGATAAACGTGGTCCAAAGTCCAGCGAGAACACGCCATAACTTTGAGGTTTCTCTGAGCTTTGGCGTCACACCCCAAAGTAAATAAAGCACAAATGCAGCAACCACTATTTTCATTAATTCAAGGGGTATTGATGTGACAATCGTTGAGGCAACCAGCGCACCTATGACTCCCCCTAACGAGAAGTACACAAACATAGCACCATCAATATGTTTAAACGTAAATAAAAAGCGGTTTGCATTAGAGCCTAACTGCACTAACCCATGGACAGGAATAACCACACTCATAGGAAGCATGGATGCCATGATCACCAGCAGCATTAAGCCGCCACCCGCACCAAAAGCTGCTGAAATCATTGAAGTAAAGCCCGCAACCACAATGAGCATTATAGTGCTGATCGGACTTAATAAATCTCCACCCAAAAACTGCCAACTGATCAAATCCATTGTTATGCTTTAAATAGTGTGTTTGATCTAACGCTACCATGACTCACCACTATTAGCGACTATTTGAAAAACCCTTTCGACTAAAAGACCATATCAACCAAAAGAGAAGTGCCCCTAAATTTACAACTGGTCAGACTTGTGGTTTATTTTGTTAAACCTATGGGTTATAACTATGCCCACAACACAATAAAATTGAAGGCACAGCATGACACTGATGAATGTAACTACACAAGGATCTCTTGCTATCTTAACTATGACAACAGCTGAAAATCGCCATAACCCTGCTTTTGCAGAGGCTTTTTTAACTTGCCTTGACGAAATCGAAAGTAACCCTGAACACAAAGCACTGGTGATCACTTCAAGCAGCGAAAAATCATGGAGTTTAGGCATTGATACCGATTGGCTTATGCCCGCATTAAAAACACAAAAATTTGCTGAAGTAAGTGGCTTTATGCACTCAATGGATGCGGTATTTAAACGCCTATTACTGTTCCCAATGCCAGTAATTGCAGCAATTAATGGCCACGCTTTTGGTAATGGCGCCATTTTATCGTGCGCTTGTGATTTTAGGTTTATGCAAAGCGATCGTGGTTTCTTCTGCTTCCCCGAAGTGGACTTATCAATCCCGTTTTTACCGGGCATGCTCGCCTTTATTAAAAAAGCCATTCCAGACTATCGTTTTAACGAGATGATGCTAACGGGCCGCCGTGTTACTGCTGACGAACTTGCCGCTGATCATGTTATCGAACAAGCCTGCCCAGACAACGAAACCTTGTTAAATACCGCCCTCGAATTTGCCAGCCAATTCGATAAAAAACGCGCGATTTTCGCCGAGCACAAAAAGCGCCTACACAAACACATCATCGACACCATAGATATCGAAAACAAACCGATTATTGATGCTGTTCAGTTGGTTGTTTGATAAATAAAAAACCCTTAAGTTACAACTTAAGGGTTCTTATCTTAATCTTTTCCTAATTGATGTTTAGCCTTCATCATGTTGCTTAAGTTTGAGCCTCGAATACGAGACTACTAAAATAGTCAAAGTAAATGTAATTACAACTAAAATATAAAACACAGAAACACGCTCAACGGTAATTACTTTTAAATGGTTCAGCGCATAAGAGCATGCCTTTTCATTATATCTATTGGCTAAAACAACTAGAAATTTGTGACTATAAATCAATGCTGTATAGTTACCCACACAAAAAGCTAAATAACCAATAACAATGGCTATAGGCTCTTTGATTGTTCGAGTCGCTTTCTCATTACCTATGGTAAACCCTGCAACAGCTAGGCTGACGACCCCGAAGTAGTTCCATAACTTATCAACTTGTGAGTATTGAGCCTGAAACATTTGGAAAATTTCTACCATATTAACTGAATTATCCATTTATAGCCCCCTAAGCAACACGCGTTACTTTAAGTTGAATACTTCCTTGGTTATTACGGTACAGAGACCAAACATCATTTGGAAAAGCATAAAAATACCCTGAAGATTCAACTTTTAAAGCGTTAGGTTTATTTTGATGCCTAGGAAGCGCAACATACTGATGCGGGTGAGGACTACCATCATTTGGTACTGCTTTTTCTTGGTTTGAGTCATTAGCAATGCAACCCACGGCGATAAACCAAGGCATATGCTCTACACGCTTGGTTCCCCAAAAATCTGTAGATCTATTTTCTGTTGCTTGCTTAAATTTGCGCTCTGTCATCCCCCAAATAGACGATGCAAATCTAATAATATCGCCAGCTGTTAACTTGCCATCTTCTGTCCCTAACCAGTCGCACACATCTTTGCTATCTTGCCAACATCCTTCAGATTCAAAAATATATCGCTGCCCTTTTTCCATATAAATATAGGTAGGAGTCCAATGCTGCTTTGCAAAGATATTTACTTGTGAAGATTCATTTTTTGCTAATTTTATTGTTGGCCAATATTCAGGATGCTCTATAGGCGAGACTGCTTGTCGTTGAAACACACTTTCATGGAAGTGCGCTTGGTTTTCAGCAACAACACAGTCTATATTTCGAGGCCGTGATCTGAACTTAGCAAAAATGCCTTTATAAGAGTTGTGTAACACACCTGCGGGATTTGGCTTCAATTGTTCAAATATTCCGTCTCTAAAAACTAATCCAGCTTCGGCTGCTTCTTTTAACATCCATTCAAGTGTTATATCTGATAAGTCAGTATCGCTGTATCCACCGCCCACATCAGAGTGCACGCCCGGAAACCATTTTTCTTTAACGTCACGATCACTTGCATACTTAGTCCAGCGAGTAACACAAAAGCTACTCCTTTTTTCATCCATAGCCATTGCATGCCTTGCAATATTTATATGTTCGCCAAGCGTAGTGTCGTGGAAACGCCATGAGGCCGGATTATCTAATAAGTTAAAAAGCTCCATATCATTAGGAATACCTAGCGCCCCTACGGTATCCCATACACCAATAAAATGAATTTTTAGAGCAGCTTTCTGATTTAAAAACTGGCTGGGTTTAATGGTTTTAACACCTGATTTATAGTTATCAAAATGCTTATGAACATGCTCCCATTGTTCCTCACTTTTATCTATTTTGCTAAAATCAAGCAAGCCTAGATTAAGTAGCCCGCCTAAACTTCTTGCTGTAAATGCGCCGCGACTAAAACCAAATATATAAACCTTATCACCATCGCAATAGTTATTTGCCAACCAGTAATAGGCACTACAAATATGACGCTTAATGCTTTTTCCTAAAGCTCCATCAACAATCGAATCTTTTAAACCTGTTTCTTCACCACCAAGCCCTGGGTGGTAATATGCTTTTTGTAACTCCCCCATACCATCTTTTTTTGCTAGAGCATGGTAAAGCTTTACAACATTTGTAGGTGCGGGTATGCCGTTATCTTCTTGGCGAGGGTTATTCCACGTTCCATCACAACAAATAATTAAATTAGCCATAAGTACATCCTTGTGTGTTCATTTGTCTAACTTATCTAGGCAACGGCCTCTATAAAGTCAAAATTTAACCACTTCAATAATGTAATTTAGGAATTTTCTGAGAAGGTGCTTTTAAGAGGAAACAGTTTAATATTTTTTGATAAACTTTTGTAACCGTTTGGTTTTTGAAATAAAAAAGGCTGCTCCGAGAGCAGCCTTTTTCATATTTGGTGGAGCTGGGGGAGTCTGAATTAACAACACAAACCATTAATTCAACTCAAACAATAAAATAAAAAACACTTTAAAGGCACCAACAACAGTACTAAAAATAAAAATCACTTAGAATTTTATGTTTAAATTGTTTAATAGCAGCACTATGACCCTTTATTTATATACTTCGTTCAGGGACTTTCAGCATCTAAATTTAAGTTCATATGAATTATTTCTGCCTCGATTTTCTAGATTAAGAAGTTATAGTAGTAATTAATAAACTAAGCACGGCCTACCTAATACTTAACTACTAACACAGCGTTGAGAGAATTGATATTATGAAACTGGCAATTTATTTCTAAGCTGCCTGTGAGGCAGTGAACTAGCCGATACTATGACCGCTGTACTTACAATGTTTCTAAGCTGCCTGTGCGGCAGTAAAGTTTTTAAATCACCTTTGCTGATAAATGGCAAATTTCTAAGCTGCCTGTGCGGCAGTAAAGTGCGTTCAATCAAACGTACAATTTTAGGTTAATTTCTAAGCTGCCTGTGCGGCAGTAAAGAAGCATTTGATAGCCATAATTTGAAGGATTACTTTCTAAGCTGCCTGTGCGGCAGTAAAGTACAGCTTAAAGCGCCTTATATACCGCTTATATTTCTAAGCTGCCTGTGCGGCAGTAAAGCGTACTCATGTTCGTGTAGCTCGACGCGTAGATTTCTAAGCTGCCTGTGCGGCAGTAAAGTGTGACCTTCAGAACCCACGAAAGGCGCTTTATTTCTAAGCTGCCTGTGCGGCAGTAAAGATCAACTTAGGGAAGATGGTACTTGTATTATTTTTCTAAGCTGCCTGTGCGGCAGTAAAGGGCTATGCAGCAAAGAGAAGATTTTGCACCTTTTTCTAAGCTGCCTGTACGGCAGTAAAGATGAAGGTAATGGTGTTATTGATGGCCTTCTATTTCTAAGCTGCCTGTGCGGCAGTAAAGTGTTGTGTGCCCTGCACTATGTGCGTTTTTATTTTCTAAGCTGCCTGTGAGGCAGTGAACAAAAGCGTTGCGGATATTGACTCCGACTACATTTTCTAAGCTGCCTGTGAGGCAGTGAACGTTTTTATGGTCTTAAAACCGCTGCGTCACACTTTCTAAGCTGCCTGTGAGGCAGTGAACCCCAACTAGAGCAATCATCCATTGCAGTAGAATTTCTAAGCTGCCTGTGAGGCAGTGAACATATACAGAACTTCCTAGAAATCGCCTAGCTATTTCTAAGCTGCCTGTGAGGCAGTGAACGTTGGGTTTTTGCGAAAGGTGAAAAGTTACCATTTCTAAGCTGCCTGTGAGGCAGTGAACGCGGGCAATCTCGCAACAAAGTTGCTCAAGTATTTCTAAGCTGCCTGTGAGGCAGTGAACTCCCACACGATTTATTAGGCGCACCGTTGATTTTTCTAAGCTGCCTGTGAGGCAGTGAACACAACTAGAGACCCAGACTTATATAACGAGCATTTCTAAGCTGCCTGTGAGGCAGTGAACATTTATTTTTTGTGTTTTTGTCTAGTTCTTCTTTTCTAAGCTGCCTGTGAGGCAGTGAACACACCTGGCTTTTTTGCTGCCTTGGGCCCTTTTTTCTAAGCTGCCTGTGAGGCAGTGAACGTTTCTCTCTTGTTGGTCGCTTTATCTCTAAATTTCTAAGCTGCCTGTGAGGCAGTGAACGTAGTTTTGAATCACTCGCTACTGATTCATCTTTTCTAAGCTGCCTGTGAGGCAGTGAACGAAGCCAGCTTAGAACTTCGCGTGTTTTTAAATTTCTAAGCTGCCTGTGAGGCAGTGAACACAATGTTTATTTTGTTATCTACGCCCTGACCTTTCTAAGCTGCCTGTGAGGCAGTGAACTGATAGCGGTGGAAATATCGTTAATACACCAGTTTCTAAGCTGCCTGTGAGGCAGTGAACTTGCATCAAAAGTTGATAGCGTTGTACGCGGTTTTCTAAGCTGCCTGTGAGGCAGTGAACAGATCAAACAAATAAAAGAGCTATATGCTGATTTTCTAAGCTGCCTGTGAGGCAGTGAACCTGGTGCGCTTGTTACTTTCTACGACAATAAATTTCTAAGCTGCCTGTGAGGCAGTGAACATTTCTAACCCTGCATTCGGTGCTTTTCGATTTTTCTAAGCTGCCTGTGAGGCAGTGAACAACGAAATGCGCGGCGCTTGAACAACCAACCATTTCTAAGCTGCCTGTGAGGCAGTGAACGTGGCTCTACAAGTGTTGTAGGTGTTTACTATTTTCTAAGCTGCCTGTGAGGCAGTGAACCATTATTTGTTGGCGCAGGGCAATCTGAATCATTTCTAAGCTGCCTGTGAGGCAGTGAACTAAAAATGATTGCTGCTTATTTGTAGCTGATTTTTCTAAGCTGCCTGTGAGGCAGTGAACGTGATAATCTGGGCGCTACCATTGCGGGTAATTTTCTAAGCTGCCTGTGAGGCAGTGAACTTTTTATTATCACTGCTACCAGAAATAAGCAGTTTCTAAGCTGCCTGTGAGGCAGTGAAGGAACAATAACGCCAAGGCGAGTCGAACGATGCTTTCTAAGCTGCCTGTGAGGCAGTGAACATTGAAAATTTGGAAATTGAAACTGAATTTTTTTTCTAAGCTGCCTGTGAGGCAGTGAACAAAAGCGATGAAAAAGCAATTTCAGACTGCAATTTCTAAGCTGCCTGTGAGGCAGTGAACCGTATCAGATTACAAGTATTGAAGATGATCTGTTTCTAAGCTGCCTGTGAGGCAGTGAACCCGGTGTTTCTCTTGGGTAGAACAAAGAACAATTTCTAAGCTGCCTGTGAGGCAGTGAACCAATCATGGCGATGTATGAACCGCTAGGCTTTTTTCTAAGCTGCCTGTGAGGCAGTGAACTTTTGCTTTATCAAACCGAAATTTAAAATTAGTTTCTAAGCTGCCTGTGAGGCAGTGAACGTGGTGGCATTCGCTTTATCAATTCACGAACTTTTCTAAGCTGCCTGTGAGGCAGTGAACTGATTGAGCCATTGCAAAAACTTTTTATTTTTTTTCTAAGCTGCCTGTGAGGCAGTGAACACTGTGCCGTATGATGAAAGTCCAAAGACGCATTTCTAAGCTGCCTGTGAGGCAGTGAACAATAAACTAAATCAAAAAAGATAAGTTGCAACATTAAGTTAGGTTAAAATACTCATTTTTACCTTTTCAAAAACTCAATACTGCAACTCATTGTATATATTACTAATTTTTAAAGAGCAAAAATAAAGGGTAAAAATAGCCCTTATTTGACTTAAAAGTGAGGCACGCAGCCAATGCTATTCCCTTTGTTAGCTTTATTGTTTAATCCATAGCAATCAAACACCCCTTGTTGTTGCGCCTCAATTGTTTGTTTTTGAATAAACAATGGAAACTTGCTGTGTTTTTCAGGTGTTCTCTCCTTAGTTTGCTGACTATGTAAGAAGATGAAAGGAAGCTTACTCAATGAAGTTGGTTTGCTTTTTTCAAGATCAAACAAACACTCATCTAACGTTTTGCCACTTTTAGCCGACCATAATTCAGCCTTTTCTTGCATCTCACGCTCAATACGCTCAGGGGATTTAACATGCTGGCGAGTAAAACTCACCCATGTTACTTCTTCTGGTACTGGTTTTATGGTTTTTACATGGCAGTAGTCTTCAAGACGAGTTAACCATTTATTTATGGATAGCTTTTCTAATTGTGCTTGCTCTTTTGCAAACAAACGCAGCTTATTGCCAAGCGGAAAGCCTTTTTGACCATAATCAGGAAAGCCAACGGCGATCTCTGATTGGTTAGGTCCGGCTTTGTGTTCAACAAGTGCAATATGCACTTGTTGAAACACATTTTGCCATATAAAACCGAGCGGTATTTCGGCCTCTGGCAGCAGAGTGATTTCTTGGTAGTAGTTCATCGCAACTCCTTATTCACCAAACACACCACCACGGATCAGCATGGCCATTACATAGTGTTGTTGCTCCATCCCGGGCACTTTACCTTTCAGTAACCAAGCATCTAATAAGTTGTAAAAGTCGGTTTTTTCTTTTGGTTGGCGATATGCCGCACCACGGTTAGTTACCGAACCATAAGGTTCGACCGCAATTGCACCAATTTCATCGGCTTGTGGATGCCAAGTATCAATGGTACGTAGTGCATTACCAATTTTTTGTGAGTGCATTGCTGCTTGTCCGTCAAGTTGATATAGGAACTTACTCTTATCTCCTTTACCACCACCCATGACTAGCTCTTGTGACGGGAACACCGCTTGACCTTGACCTAATTGGCTATAAGCCTCAACTTTGATAAACGCATGTTGCTCAGTCAAGCCTTGTTGAATAATTTGTGCCAACTCATTGAGCTGCTCTTTGTCATCAAAGGCTTTTAAACTGAACTCATAGCTATCAAAACTAAATTGCTTTTCACCGACGCTGACAACCACTTTAATTTGCTCTGCGCCAACACGGTTGCGCCATAAAAAACGCCCATTTGCGATGTTATTTGCATAGCGCTTTGACAACTCTTTGAACTCAGTGTCTATTTGATACTGTTTGACAATATCGCCCAGTGCAGCTTGATAAGCAGGGTCATTACAAGTTGATGGTACATGTAAGTCACTCAATACTCTTAATGTAAATACAAGTTTAAGTGTATCGCAATCATGGGGTAAGGCGGCTACATCTACAGTTTGCAAGTTCGCCTTCGATACTTCAGCATCTAGTTTCGCAGGGTCATTAGCCGTTGCAGCTTTTAATCTGTTAGAAATAGTGCCTCTAACCGCCTTCTCACCAACTAAGATAGGTTGCCAAGTATCTGCCCCTAAATTACCTGCAAACATTAGCGCATCTGAAGGAATTAGCTTTGCTTCAAAAGCCAAAACTGAAGGAGTTTTTAGTTTTACGTCTGCCATGGTTAAATCTCCATATTTTTAAAAATTATCTGGGTTAAATACTGCTTCGCTGTCGATGAAGTCAGGCTCAATAATGGGTTGTGTATATTCGTTTGTGGTCGCGATGTACCACGGATGATTATCGGTGTAGCGCCAAAGTGCTGTTTCGATGTGAAGAAGGCGATGTACACTTTGCCACTCCCCCACACTGTAAGCAGTTTCTACAAAGGTCACTGGAACGGTGTTGTCTCGCACATTGGCAACCTTACCAGCTTCAAACAAAGGTGAAATTGCACAAAAGCCTGAGGCAATTGGTACTAAATAGCCTGCATTCGGCTTTGGTACGTATTCCCAATTGGCGTTGACTATTGCCTGTTCTGTCTCAACATTATCTTCTACTTGTTGATGTTCATTTGGGTTTGCACGATAAGTTAATGTTGCAAAATCACACCAAGCATCGAATAAACACGCATCGTCTTGTTCAGCTTTTAGCTGTTCAAAATGCGCTGAAAGATATTCGTTACGGTCCATAAGCACAAAGCCAGGCATTAAACGTCGCAATGCATAAGCTTGTTGCTCTTCGGTATTTAACAGTTCACAGGCTTCATACCCGAGTATTTGGCCACCAGCCAGTCTTAACGTAGGGATCAATCGCTTTAAATGCGCTTTAAGTTCTGTTTCTGTCAGAGTGTCACCTGCTACCAGCCCTTTTAATTCAATTAATAAAGATAGTTGCATGTTCATGCGGCCTTCTTCATTAATTGGGGCTGTTTTACCTTGGTGTGTAAGTGGGTTACGGGTTAATGCAAACACATAATCGCCCCACCCTTTAGGCTGGCGCGCATGCACCTGATTTTTGTGGCTGATAACCACCACGCCACCTAAATTAACCTTTAAACTTGCAGGTAATTTTCTTGAAAGAACATGAGCAAAGCCTAAAAAGTTGGTAATTGCAGGAAAGCCATAAGTGAGCCCTGCAATAGCATTGGCATTTTGTACATTAAGCTTTTTAATTAATATATATTGGCTCATTTTACAGATCTCCCAACTTTGGCGTGTGCCGCTCAAACTCTTTGAGTTGCTGCAAACACAGCTTTTTAAAGTAGCTATGCTCGTTATCTCCTAACAAGTAAGCGTCTTTATTTTCTAATTTTCTTAGAAGCCATGTAGCGAAATCGTGTGCTACTTCTTCTTGCCATTCGTTTTTTTCGCGATCAGATTGAAACGCAGCATTATCATTAAAAACATCAAGCCATAGGCAATGTGCTTTTTTCATTTTGACGTCTGTCTCAGTTGCCCAGCCTGATAATTCAGTTTGGTTTTGCAATAAAGCGACACGTTCAAATAAAGTGTCCAAGATGGGTTGTGTATACCAAAAGTCACGCTTATAACGGGTTTTAAAGTTTCGGTCACTCTCTTTTAAGCTTGCTAAAAACGCCCTAAATTCTTTGACATTTTGTGCTGTTTGATAGCTGAACTCACGATTAAAAAAGCTAGTTTGTTGAGCTGGTGATTTTATTTTCGCTTGGTAACTTGGGGGTGCGCAATTGAGTAAAAAGCATTGACCATAACGCTCACTATTTAACTGCGAAATGTTTTGTGGTTTAGAGCCACCAAAATTCTGAACTGCCGTCGCGACAAAACTGACAGAATCTTGTTGGTGATAATGCCCTTTTTTACGTGCCTCTTTTATCGATTTTGACTCTTCACTAAAACGAGTTTGAGTTACCGCATTATGAAGTTTATGGGTCAGTGCTGATGATGTGAGTGGCACCAATAAGTGATAGGCTTGTTCTTCACTAGTGTCTTGCACCACTGGGTAATAAAGCTGTTTGGTTAGGGTATGCCCCGCGAGCTTGGCATCCCCTAAAGCTTCTTTAAAACCCGCTTGCCATTCATTTAACAACAGCTCATCTTGCGTAAAAGCGTTGAGTGCATTTAAGTTACCTGCTTGAAGTTGCTTTACTAAACTTTCGCCTGCCACTTCAATTTTTAGCAACTTCGCTACATCCAGCGCAGCCGCATTTCCAACGGCATCAATAGCTTTTGTTTTTAAGCTCGCCGTTGTGATATAGCTGCTGTTTATTTCATGCAGGGTAACTAACATACTGCTAGCTTTGGCATCGCTGTGAGTAAATTTTGCCGCATGCGTTGCCATGCTAATTTGCTTGGCCCGCTTTGCAGCATCAGTTAACCAAATAGCTGGTTTAAACGCAGCTTCTATTGGCGCGGCTTGTTCTGCATAATCGGCTTTGGCCTTTGCTATCGCGACTGGATCATCGCTTTTATCGAGCACTTTATTTAAGGCTTTTAAAAGTGGCTCGAGCTTAGTTTGCTTGCGCTGCTCGATATAATCAGCAATGGCATCGCTCAAGGTGTTGTCCATTCGTCTTCCTTAGTTGTTATATTTTGATAAATTCCCAATTGAGAGTGCCAACTCCAAGTAATAAATTGATCATTCTGTTCGGCACGTAAGTTGACTTCGCCTAATTGCTCGCTGGCTCTTTGTAAGGATAAATTAAGTGCATCGGCGTAATGCTGATAAACACCCATAACACTGTGTGCAAACCACCAATGGCAACCAGCTGCCAAAGCTGTGTTATCTTGCGAGAAACGAGTTTGTTTGCTTACATAACAATAAGGTTTTCTGCTGGTATCGAGCTGGCTCCAGCAAAGAGTTTCGTCTTCAACGCGTAAAATAAATGCTTCTTGTGGTTGCGATTGCCTAAACTCGGTTTGGCGAATAAATTCGGCGTTCCAATTAGCATCATACGAGTGGACTGAACGCCACCACAGGTTGGCTTCTTTGTGGTTACGGTACAGCGGCAATTTGTAATTTTCACCCATTGTTTTTTCTAATGTAAAACGGAGGGCACGATGCTCTTGTACTAAAAAGCTCGTTGTTTTATTCGCTTGTGTTTCTTTACTTTGGGGATAGAACATAAAGTCATTCCCCTTAAATTCGGGCTCAACTATTCGAGATATCGCAGAAATATTGTCAAGCTCAGTGCTGAGCAAGTTTTTAAGGTTATGATCGCTTAACGGCAATGCTTTGCTTTCAAACCCGGGTTTACAATAAGCCGAATTTTCACCCTTAAGGGCCCGAATATTCTGCTCTAACACATACAAGTTACTGTCACTTGGCGCTTGCTGGCGATGGCGCTGAATACGGCCAGCTAGTTGAATTAATGAGCGCATTGAGCTTGGTTCAGCAATCGCCCAGTCGTAATCATGATCACGACCAACTTCGACGACCGATGTACCTATCACTACAAATATTAAGTTATTTGCCTTACAAGTTTTCAACGCTTGTTTAATTTCTGACTGTTGCCAAAGGGCGTTTTCATCATGCCTTGATAATATATTGTCGAGGCGGGTTTCTTTATAAGAGCGCAGCGCCAACGGGTATTGTGAGTGATATACACAATAAAACACTTCATGGTCTGGCATAGCTGATATGGCAAACAGTGCCTTCGCCGTCGCAACCATTGGATTAATATTCGCCATTCTCACCACACCAAGCGACACTTTCTTACCGCAAGGGCTTTGAGTGTGATGATTGGCATGAAGCTTAAAAACATTATTGTAAATTGTGCGCGCAACTTGCTGATAAACGGTGTCAGCTTGTTCAAACTCTATTGGCGCAATTTGGCCTTTTCTCAATACATGCTGTTGTTTTTGTAATTTTTTAATTCGCTTTTTGACATATGTGTTGTGCTGTTCGAGGTAATTCTCTTTATTACTAATTTCTTTAGTAACACTCGAAAACTCGTCGACCCACGCACACACCACCGTGTTATTTTGATTATCACCAAACTGCGCTTGATTAAAGTGTTCTCTACCACTTCGATAAGCGTCAAATAACGTTTTAATCAGCGCCGGTGGCAAAGTGGCCGAAGACAGTAATACGCGAGAGCCCAGCATACCTGCCCAGTTCACCAAACGGCATAATGCCGGTAAATCTTCTAAGCCAAAGTCATCGGGTTCGTCGAGCACCAAATCAGAGGTGAGCAAACGCAACATGGGTGCTATTTGCTTACCTCCGCGCTTACTTTCGGTGGCTGGCATTAAATGGTCTATGGTACTGACAACCACTGGGGCACTGACTAACTGCTCTAATTTAGGGCTGCTACTTAACCAATGTTTTAATCGCCCGTCGTAGATTTGGCCTTGGTAACTGACGTATAAATCAGCTAATAAATCATCGGCAGATTCACTGCCAGAGCCCATAATTTCTTGTTCTTTGCTTAACTGATGCAGCGTTTTCACGGCTTGAGAGCCAACCAGTACGCCTAATTCATCTTCACCTAACTTTAAAAGATCTCTGTACGCATCACCTGTTTGCAACGTAAGCGTTCTTAAACCTAGTGCAACTGAAAATCGACACCCCTCTCTTTCATCTGCAAGTGCGTACATAATACGGGCGTTAGCAATGGTCTTACCGCAGCCTGTTGATGCCATGTTCACTCCAAAAAAACCTTGCTTCTCAGTTGTTTTGGCGATTGTTTTCATTTCGCTAAACGCTTTATCTTGCCAGCGGTACTTGGTCTGTGCAGTATTTTTAGTAAACAGCCTATGTTGCGTAATCGCAGGCAACGTAAACTTAAGCGCTGGTAGGTTTTGAATAAAACGCTGGGCATTTGCAGCAACACCAATGTTGTGTTCATCAAGTTGCTGCTTGGCTTGTGCTTTATTTGAATTTGCCGTTTTATCTGTATTGGCAATAGGTTGATATTTTGGATCGCGCCAAGCTGATTTGCACTTTTCAACGGGTAATGATGAATAATAGTGATCGGCCAACATGAGACTCATTCGCGCAATATGAGCTACAAAACTTTGGCCTAACCAGTCAGTAGTCATTGCACTCACTGCCGGATTTTTTAAAGCCCTTGTCGCAAGCTTTTGTGCCTTATTTTGCCATGTTCTACTTAGTAGAGGAGTACCAAATTCAAACTGCCAGTTATGCGTAATCGCTTCTTCACTATAAGTACTTTTTTCAAGTGCATTAGCTGAATTCCAATGACTGGAAGCACAAGTATTTAACCATTGTTCCATTTGGTCAATCCTTGCCACCTTACAGTGATCTAATGGCAATCTGTGATGCGACACCACTAACCAAGCCACCAGCTTTGCCATAGGCGATAAATGCTCAAACACACGCTGTTGTTTTTCGTGATCTTTACACATATTGGTGAGCATGAAGTGCTCTAGCTCAATTGCCTTGCTTGGAGAGAGCATTGCTAATTCTGAAAGCCAATCTTCATCTGATTTATGTTTTACAAGTGCTTCAAACAATCTAAGCGATACCCACTCGTGGCGATAAGGCTCACCCTTTTGCTTGGTTTTACCCGCCAATTTGGCCTGAAATAAGGCATTAGCTTTACCAAAATCGTGGAATAACCCCGCAATGCTTGTTGCCAGTAAAATGATTTCATTCAACTGCCAGCCTTGCTCCCACTCTTTATGTTCAAGATTGAGCGAAGTTCTATTAACTGGCACTACGCCTTCCAAATTAAACTTATTTTTATTGCCAACTACCCATAAAAATTGGCTTCGGGCTCGGCTTCGGATCCAGTGGCAGCTTACGGCGGTGCTACGGCTGGCGGTTTTGCGTAGCATTTTTTTAACCGTATCGAGGCCTTCTTGAGTGATCACGGTTTGCCATGTGTTGTCGCCAATACGGTTGGCAAAGGCATCGAGCACGCGCCTTGTCTTTTTAAGGGCGTTTTTTTACATTGACTAACAAACGTGACCATCATAAGGGAGTGCTCTGTTGTTTTGCGTCAATCACCGCCATTTGCTCTTCACTTAAGGCGACTGCTTTGACTATATCAAACATATAATCGAGTGCTTTGTGGTCGGTAAAAGCTTGCAAAATTTGCTGGCGAAACTCTTGCTCAGTGGCATTTTCTTTGGCACAAATAAATGCCCAAGGCAGTACCAATGCATCTTTGATTAAGTCAGCAATATCAAAAACTAAAGCACCGCGCCGTGTTTTACCATGCATAACAGCAAAACCATGAGGAATGCCAAGCACCCAAAGCGTGCATGCAGCTAAGCCATACGCTAAGTAATTACCATGATTTAAAAAATCATTCGCTTTGCCTATATCAACTTTGCTTGTTGATTGATGCTGACGCTTAAAACCATCTGCTTGTGTTGTATTTGCAGCATATTTATACAGCACTTTTGTAAGCTGAGCTTCAGTGAGAAGCAGTTCTTGTGAGTTTGTGGCTTTTTCTGTTCGTGTAAAAAAGGTGTCGAGCGCACTTTGAATAGATTTATCTTCAAAATTAAAGCCCTCTCCTTTTAGATCTCGATCTTTTTGCCAAACTTGTTTTAAAAAGTCGATACGTGCATTTTGAAAGGTTTTAGCAGCGGCCAAACGTTTACTGTCATCGAACCAAAAGCCCATCCAACCTTGAAGATATTCAGTTGGTCGATACTCATTTTGTGGTGTAAACCACTCTATTTCACAGCCCATATAAAGTGGTGTAGCACCGCCACCACAAAAACCGACTAATACGCCTGCTTGTGAAAGCATGCGCATTGCTGCTTGGGTAATTGAGGTGCCATTACCCAGCAAAATCACTGTGGTATTGGCAATAGGAATATTAAAATAGAGGTTTTCCTTAGTTGCCTCTGTTAAATACAATACACGGCCATCTTTTTGCATCACTCGGCAATATTCTAAGTAATATAAGTTGGCGCGTTTGGAGTGCAATATTGCTTTTAAATCGCTAGGGCTAAATTGATCCATACACACAATTCCCTTTTATGTAGTATGTTTATCTTAAAGCTAACTTAACAACAACCTCGTATATTGTCACTTTTAATTATTACACTAGCGCCTTCAGCTCCATAACTTCGATACGTTAAGCAGCAGTTAAATGTTTACTCCACCATCCCCCTCTGCGTGCTAAACATTGAGCCAGGTTTTATGCTCGTCAAACCTCATTTTTAAAGGTATTGGCCTGTGCGCTTTCAATAAAATCAAGGTCAAATCCCTTTTGATTAAGAATGTTACTACCAAAAGCTTTTAAGCCATCAGAGCCAGAATGTTTTGAAAGTACATTCTTTTTAAAGCTTATTAGCCGTTTTAGATTGGTGGAAGTGCTTGGATTTCGAACCGCAGGAAAGATATATTCTAGATAAGCATTTATTGGTTTCATAAGCTCAAGCAACTGAAGTGACTGCTTAGTTAAAGGAATATTATGCTTCTTCCTAGCTTTGATTCTTTCTGTAGGAATGATTCAAATTTCATTTTTATAAACTATTTCATGCCATTAATAACGAGCTGTTTCGGGTAACCTGCATAGTGTCTGTCCTGCTATATGAGGTCACTTTCAACCTATAGCTCATGGCTTTTGGCCTATCAAATTGGTGGGCCACTCTATGGAACATCTTAACCCGAAAAGTGCGAAACAACGTAGAACTGTACAGATACAAAAAACCCCTCAAACCTAGAAGATTTAAGGGGTTTCAGGTCGTCTTCGGTGGTAACCGAACACTGTATTGGTGGAGCTGGGGGGATTTGAACCCCCGTCCGAAAAGCCTCGACCTTTGGTACTACATGCTTAGTATCGTCTTTTAGTTAACCTTTACAGCTCGGACGAACACGATCTGCAAAGGCGAGGCCGCTTAGTTTTAACCCTTCAACCCCGGCCAGGGTTTCCGCAGCGAGTCTGTGTAGGGTGACACTTCAGAACCGGGTCCACAGACATACACCGGAGAAGTGCTAGCGGGCTATTATGCCGCTAGAGCGTAGTTATCGTCGTTTGCGATTACTTTAAATTGCGGCTTTTTTACGAGGCCAACCGCACCTCGACATGCACCTCGGGCGTCTTGAATTCCGTCGAATCCTAATCAGCCCCTGAATTTGGTATCTCATTCAGAGTGTGCAAGCAGTATAACTGAGTAAGTCGTTTTTACTCAAGGCATTAATGAGGTTATTTTTGCTAAGTCCCTTTGAATGCTGAAATTTCAAACAGGAAATATCAGTTTTTATACATATTTTTACATTTAATGCATACATTATCTTAACATAGTACAAAAGTTGTGCTGAAATGGGGGTTGTTGTTACCTCTACTATAAAAATCCTGTAGCAACACATAACTATAATAACAAGCCGTATTTTACAGGACTTACTAAATGTCGATGTTTACCTTCGATAAGCAAAGTGGTGATGTCTCTTTGCAAGAACACCCACGAGATGCAGGTTTTCCTATCAATAGTGCACAATTGATAGAAGCGATTGAACAATCGCCTTATGCTAATTTTGAGTTAGTAGATGCCAATATCGGCAAGCTATTCACGCCAAGTAGCCATTACCAAACTCAGTCTTTGATTGTTGCTAAAGCTGTAGATGCACAGTTAAAAATTAGCATTGATGAAAAAAACATGGTGGTTGAAGCAAGTATAACAACTGCCCGCGGTGGAAAAATTATCAGCATGGACTGTGCTAAAGCAATGCTGGCTGAAGCCGGTGTTGTAAAAGGTATTAGTATCCGAGCGCTTGATACATTTTTAGGGCAACAATTTAAACAGCCCCCCGGCGCCCATTACTCCGCTATTATTGCACATGGCAGAATGCCCAAAGAAGGCACTGATGCTAAATTCGTGCGTTTATGCTCAACTGCACAAGACCGTGTATTAAGCCCACAAGAAACCACTGGCGGTAAAGTGGATATGCGCAACTTAGGTGCCATTATCACAGTTAAGCCTGGGACGCCTTTAATGCAACGAGTTCCTGCAACCGGTGGAGAAGATGGCTTTACTGTATTTGGTGATGTTCTACCCGCTAAACCCGGAAAAGATCTCCCTCTTGAACCATTCGAAGGCACACGAATTGACCCAGCTAATAGCAATATGCTGATCGCGGATGCTAAAGGGGTGCCTGTTGCCCTACCCCGTGGTATGCGTGTTGATGATGTATTGTGTTTTCACCATGTTGATGTAAGTACAGGTCATGTTGAGTTTGATGGCAGTGTTATTATCAGTGGTGATGTTAAAGATGGTATGTTCGTTAAAGCAACGGGCGATATTACAGTCTTAGGTTTTGTCGAATCAGCGACAATTGAAAGCAAGAGCGAAGTGACAATTATGCTAGGTGCGATTGGTCGTAAACGTGATAATGCAGATTCCTTTACTTGCAATATTACCGCCGAGCGCACTATTTCTGTTGGTTATGCTCAATATTGCCACATTAAAACACAGCAAGATCTGTTTATAGAGCGCCAAGCATTGCACTGTGATTTAAGTGCTAGACGACTTATTCGTGTGGGCAAAGCGAACAATCCTCGCGGTAAAATTATTGGTGGCAATATTTTAGATGCTATGCGAATTGAAACAGGCGAGCTTGGTGCGCCATCAGGCACCAAAACTCGTGTTTTTATAGCGCAGTACTGGCATGATTTACGCCAAAAGCAGCAGCAAATTAATGACTTTGAAAAATTATTAGCGACAAAAGCCGCAGCTCTACAGCAAGCACGAAAAAAGGCCAGTAAAATACCAGACCCAGCCCAGCGTGCGCATTACATTAATAAGATTACTGCAAGTGAGCAGCAAATTAAGTTAAAAACGGCCAGTACGAAAAAGAAAAAGCATTTGGTCAAACTAAAAATTTCACGATTACTAGCAACAAGTAGGCTTAAAGTAAATGAGTTGATGCACCCAGGGGTGGAGCTTAAGATTGCGCAAGAGAGTAAACAGTTTTCACGTATCTACCCTCCTAATATGCTGCGCTATGTTGAAGGAAAAATTACTCAGTCGTTTTAGCGGCTGAGTCTTGTTCTTCTTCAGTTACTTCGGTTTCTGGTAGCGGCCAACCACCAAGTTGCTGCCAGCGATTAACGATCAAACAAAATAGCTCGGCGGTGCGTTCGGTATCATAAAGCGCTGAGTGAGCTTGTTTGTTATCAAACTCAATGCCAGCAGCTCTACATGCTTTGGCTAAAACGGTTTGCCCTAACGCAAGCCCTGCAAGTGAAGTGGTATCAAAGCTAACAAATGGATGAAATGGTGTGCGCTTTATTTTACAACGCTCAATCGCTGCATTTAAAAAGCCGTGATCAAACGCTGCGTTATGTGCTACAACCACTGAACGCTGACAACCTGCTGCTTTTTGTGCCTTGCGCACAACTTTACAGATCTCTTTAATCGCTTCTTCTTCTGGTACAGCACCACGTAAAGCTGAAAACGGATCAATACCATTAAACTCAATAGCCGCTTGCTCGATATTCGCGCCTTCAAATGGCTCAACATGAAAATGAACTGTGTGATCAATACTTAACACACCGTGTTCATCCATTTTTAATACAGATGCGGCAATTTCTAATAGCGCATCGGTGTCTTTATTAAAGCCTGCAGTTTCAACATCAATCACAACAGGAAAAAAGCCACGAAAGCGTTTTGCGAAAAGAGTTTGTTCAGTATTTTCCATAGTCTTCTTGGTTTGCCAGTGTAAGCTGGCTATTATGTCAAAAACCACGGCTGCTCTGCTAGGGGTAATACACTGAAATCGTATATTCTTAACAAGTTTTTAGGCACATTATTTGCTTTAAACTAATCAGCTAGCGCTGTGCTATGCAGTTTTAACTATTTAGCACACAAACTTGCCAATTAATTGGCATTGATGATTTGTTGGAGATTTACCGTGATGAAGTTTTCATTACTCCCTTTAAGTTTAAGTCTTATGTCGCTATTTGCTGCCACACATACAAGCGCAGCTATGCGTGAGTACACTGCAACAGCAGATACTTCTAACTGGAATATGGTTAAAACATCTCGCTTAGAATGCCAATTAAATCATGAAGTTCCTTACTATGGTGAGGCTATTTTTAGCACCACGGCCAGTAAAAATAAAGACGTTAACTTTAATCTTGATATGGTTGTTAGGCCAGATAACTACAGCATTGCTGGCTTAAAAGCAGTGCCACCACACTGGCGTGCAGGCATCCCAGCCCGTGATTTAGCTAATATGAAGCTGTTACGAAAGTTTGACGGCGAACTGGGTAATAAAACTGCGTGGGAGATGCTCACAGAACTTGAAAAAGGTTACCAACCGACATTTTATTACCAAGACTGGCAAAACAGTGCCGACAAAATTGCCGTTGGCTTATCAAGTGTTAACTTCAAGCAAGCCTACTGGGCATTTTTACAATGTCGCGATGCCATGTTGCCCTACAGTTTCGAAGATATTTCGTTCACTGTAATGAATTACGAACCAAACAGCAGCAACTTAACTAAGACATCACAAAAGCGTTTGGAGAAAATAGCCGAATACTTAAAGTACGATACGAGTATTGCCTCTATATCAATCTCGTCTTACACCGATAGTTACGGCGGCCGCTGGAATAACCTCGAATTATCTAAAAAGCGCGCAAAAGCGATTAAAGACTATATAGTTAGCTTAGGTATTGATGAAAATAAAATTGATACTGAAGGATACGGTGAAAAACGCCATGTTGCCAGTAACGACAACATTCTTGGCCGGAACACAAATCGCCGTTTAGTGATTCAAATTGCTAAAATGTAGTAGCCGCTATTGCGGCTACTCGCTTTAACCCATTTCTAATGGCTTGATACCTTTAAAACGTTTTATCCATTTATCGCCAAACTGGAAGAACGCTAGGCTTATCATAATAACCGTTGCACCAATTACCAGCTCTTGATCTATTGGTTCATCGTTTAATAAGCCGCCTATAGCAATTGCAAAGCTCGGTGTGATCAAGGTTGTTAATGCTACTGTACTCGCGTTCAATTTTTGCAATACATGAAAATAAGCCAGTGCACCAATTAATGAACCAAACACGCCTAAGTAAACAATTGAGTACAGTGATTTTGCGCTCCACATCTGGCTATTAAGTTGGCCATCTACCAGCAACCAAGTAATAAAAAACAGTGGCGTTACAAATACTAAAGCACCAAATGTGGTGGCCATTGGGTGAATAGCAATTCTTACCCGTTTGATCATCACGCCACTTAAACTAAAAAAGCACACTGCCATAAATACATATAGCAGACCACTAAGCTGCTCTACCCCACCTTGAATATGGCGCTGACTCACTAAAAATAAGCCAATTAAGGCGCAACCAAGTGCCGCAAGCTTAACCGCACTGAACTTAGGTTCGTTCAAGATCTTTTGCGCAAGTAAGCCCGACAAAATTGGCGCAAGGCCAAACATCAACGAGATTAACCCTGAAGGCACCGTTTTAGCGGCCATGTAGCTTAATAACATGCCACCAAAAATACCAATGCTCGAATAGCCATAGAGAAACAAAGCGCGGCGATGCCAAGGCACTCGGATATTAGCCACAGCAACGACAAAGGCAGCCAACACCAGTCCCACCAGCATGCGTAAAAACACGGCTAGGGTCGGCGCTACCGTTTCACTACTCCAAACAATACCCAGCGGTGTTGTTGACCAAATCACCACCATTAAAAAATATGAGGCTTTAACAGGCACAAGCTTATTCCTTTAAAAAGGCGAAAAAAGCGGAAGAGAATTTAAAAGAGAAATAACCAACCGCTTAGGACGCGGTTAGTAAAACTTACTTAATTAACCGCAGCACATAACAGACCATACGACTGATGAGGTCAGGCGCATACAATTGTTTGTTGGTCGTTGGTTTAGCTGCATCATGGTATTTAAAAAGTAAGTTGAAGAAGCTTAAGAATCCACCCAAATGGTGATTTTGTCAACACTAAAACTCAGACAATTTTCCATAAAGTTTCTAGGCGTTTTCAACGGTCTGTTTGCACATGTAAATCATAAGTTACATTTAATTTCTTTGATTTATAACAAAACTATTTAAGTTTTGTTAAACAAGTTATATCTTGCTTGCCTCTCACGAAGTTTAAGGGGCAAAAAGTGCTTAAAAATAAAACAATAGGTAGCATGTTAATTGTTGCTGGCACCACCATAGGTGCAGGGATGCTGGCATTGCCTATCGCCTCAGCAGGGCTTGGTTTCACAACAGCGTTATCACTTATCTTACTTACATGGATTTTAATGACCTACACAGCATTATTGATGCTAGAGCTACATCAATATGCCGACAGAGACGCAACCCTCAATACCTTAGCTAAGTCATGGTTAGGTAAACGTGGACAATGGGTGGCTAACTTTTCAGTGATGTTTTTGTTTTACGCATTATGCGCTGCGTATATCGCAGGTGGCGGTGCGCAATTACAAGAAAAGCTTAACTCTGGATTATCGCTTTCTTTAGCACCGCAAGTTGGTTCAGTCATTCTGGCTGTGGTAATAGGTACGGTGGTTACGCTCGGCACTAGTAAAGTTGATAAACTTAACCGCGTGCTTTTCACTATTAAAGTATGCGTACTAGCGAGCTTATTTTATATGCTGACACCATATGTTCACGGTCAACACTTACTTGAAATGCCGATTGAACAAGGTCTGATTTTATCTGCAATTCCAGTGGTATTTACCTCATTTGGTTTTCATGGCTCTATTCCGTCGATTGTGAAATACGTGGGTTTAGATATCAAAACACTTCGTAAAGTGATGGTGGCTGGTGCAGCCCTGCCTTTAGTGATTTACATTTTTTGGCAGTTACTTAGCCAAGGCATGATGAGTCAAAGCGATTTACTACAAAGCCAAGGGTTACCGGGATTTGTAAGCAGTGTCGCTAGCATTGCTCACAGCCCGCATGTTGCCACAGCAGTAAACATTTTTGCTGATTTAGCGTTAGCCACGTCTTTCTTAGGGGTGAGTTTAGGCTTATTCGACTTTTTTGCTGATGCATTTAAAAAAGGTGATGGCAGTAAAGATCGTATCAAAACAGCCTTGATCACCTTTATTCCACCGCTTGGTTTTGCGCTATTCTACCCGCAAGGGTTTATTATGGCGCTTGGCTACGCCGCCATTGCGCTGGTTATTTTAGCGGTGTTTTTACCGGTTGCTATGGTCTATAAG
>NZ_JAKGAW010000047.1:0-33521 GCF_021532475.1 Pseudoalteromonas sp. APAL1
AGCTTCAAAGAAGACGCCAGTATCTCAAATATTCTCAAACTTCATTTACTGTTTGGCGGTGCACTAAATAGTGAACCTGAGACCCCCTTCCCGAGCCAGCTTAGTTTTTATTACCAAGGTATAGGTACTCAAGGTAGTCGCTTTAAGCGTTTATTTAACCAGGCCTTAGCTCCTAGAGGTGATGACGTTGCCAGCATTTTAAACCGTGCAATGAATGACTTTAAAAGCTACTACGCTGTGGGTGATAAAGTTTTACTAACCGGTTTTAGCCGCGGTGCGGCTCTTGCGCGGCGCTTTGCAAAATGCCTTGAACCACTGATCAGTGATGACGTATACCTTTGTGTATTTGACACTGTGGCCTCAATTGGTTTTTCAAAAGTAACTAAAGCAACCCGCGGTGCAGAGCATGTTATTTTTGAAAACTACACGCTAGCAAGCAATATAAAAGCAGCCCTTCATTGCGTGGCTCTTGATGAAAAGCGCCGTGCTTTTGAGCCAACATTAATTAACAAAGCCCCCCATGTTGAAGAAATATGGTTTGCGGGAGCTCATTCAGACGTAGGTGGCGGTTATTATCGTGATGGATTAGCAGATATTTGCTTACGTTATGCCATTGAGTGGTTAATTGAACAAAGTGTCTCACTTAATCTACTGACAAGCGCAGAAATAAACTACAACAGTTTGCTCCCTGCTGAGCATCGCAATTTGATAGCGCAAGATGATGTGACAGTAACCCCAGATCCGCTTGCTCTGAGCCATCAGCAAAATTATTTTTGGTTCAATCCGTTATTCAAGCTTGTAGATCGCGAGTGTTGCGTGTTGGTTGATAACGAACAAAGCGAACACCCACCTACTATTCATTACACAGTTGCAGAACGTATCAATCGCTTAACAAGTTACCGTCCTGAATCACTAAAGAGCCTTAATTATGATGTACTTTACAGTGATGAAACTCGTTTAAGTTTTACAGGATTAAGCCCACATATTGCGCTTGATAAACAAAATATGACGGTACTTAGCATAGATGAAAGTAAAGATGTATTTGTGTATGGCGCCGAAAAGTACAATCATACAGGCTTAATGTTAGAGCAAGGTGGTACCTATCGATTCACTCCCTACCCAGAACAAATTTGGTATGACGATGGTATCAGCTGTGGGCCCGGCGGTTGGCATCGCGACAATATTCAACTTGGAGTGAAAGAAATTCCAATGGCAGTGCTTGAACCATTTAGACGTTTGCCACACGCACAATGGTTTGCGCTGATTGGCGCAATAGACAACAACGACGAAAACTTGTTTGAGATTGCCGAAGGTGCCGATATTCGGATTGCAAAATCGGGTGAGTTTTGCCCTTTTGCCAACGACCTAAACCGCTTTTATGGTGCAAACGCGGGCCGCATAAAGCTTCGTGTTACGCGTTTAGGTTAATTTGTAACATAGCGAGCGATAATTTCTTTTATCGCTTGCTTATTCGACACAATTGCTTGGCTAATCGCAGCCCTTTCATTAGCATCCAAAGTTACTTTACTCAGCATCAAATACACATCGTTATTGTGTATTATATAGGGGTGAAGGGCGATACCACTGTGTTGATTATTTTGAATTAAATAAAGCCCTGCTAATTCGTCATCAATAAAAAAATCAACCCGCTTAGCGCTAAGCATAGCAACGCGCTGACGTAACGAAGGGACAGTGATCAGCTGCGATTTATATTTTTCCACAGTACTAAAGTGTGAAAATTCGGGGCCATAATAACTACCGCTGTTTGATAAGATAATTTGTTGTTGTTCAAGCAAGCCTTGCAGATCAAGCTTTTCTAAAAATGGTTTCGGATACCAAAATAACCGCATGACTTCTAGACGATAAGGCTCTGAAAAATAACTAAATGTATCTCGTTCTTTGCTATAACTCGCCGCAGGCAACAGATCAACATTGCCATGCTTTAGTTCAGCAAAGCCCCGTTTTGACGAAGGCATAATGACGTATTTAGCGCAAAACCCAGCTTCTTTAAGTACTAAGTTAACCACATCTATATCAATACCTGTGAGCTTTCCATTTTGCGTAAAAGTATACGGCGCCCACTGCTGACTAATTCCCACTTTTAAGGTTTTATTGCAGCTAAAAGCCGAGTTGCTTACTACAGCAACAACAAGTAAAAACAGCGCTTTTAACCCCATCAACCCACCTTAGCTTAACTACCTACAGACCGCTTTATTCAAGTATGGTTGATAATACCTGAAAGACCAGTGTGTGAAATGAGAAACAGAAAGTTAGCAAGCAGACAAAGGAAAATTCGCTGGGGTAAGAGGGAAAGTTAGCAAGCTTCAAGGGGAAAGTTACAAGATTCGAGGTGCGAGATACGAGTCTGTAGCAGAGATTTTACATCACGTCCTAGAACCCAGAACCTGATGACGCGGGATAAACCCGCTGCTACATGTAGGCGTGAAACTTGTTTCGCGCGTCTGACCGCTGAAGGCGGAGTAGGTCGTCATTTATGGCGACACAAAACCGTTAACATAAACGGGCTAAAGCCCGACCTACAAGTTATTTTAGTGGTTTAAATACTCCTCCCGCGAAATAAATTTCAAACATTTCACTTTAATTGTCGCGGCATAAAGCCGCTGCTACAGGTCGTCTGACCGCTGAAGGCTGAAAGCTGAAAGTTTCTTTCCCCTTTCTAACTTCCCCCCACAAAAAAGCAGCCATAAGGCTGCTTTGAAGGGAAATCACATTTTAATGATGGGCATTAAATGTGGTTATTACACTTAAAGTGCTTTCCATACATCCGCGACACCTGGCTCGTCTCCTTGAGTCCACCATTTCGCTTCGTATTTATTGCCTTGGTGAGTGACTTGGTCGCCACCGTTGTAGATACCCGCCGCTTGCCACACAACATCACCATTACCGTCGGTTGGTTGTGAAGTTGCTTCCCATGGGCCACCTAAATCAGGGCGATCACCTTGTGTCCACCACTTAGCTGTGTACTCTACGCCGTTGTACGTTACTTTATCACCACCTACATAGATTGCAGTATCACTCCAGCTGATTTCACCATCTGGCGGAGTTGTTGTGCCAGAATCTGTCACGGTGACATTAAAGCTCACTGCTGTTGCAGTTTGACCATCACTTACCGAAACCGATACAACATAACTAGTATCTGCATCAACGCTGCCCGCTTGTAAACTCACATCAGCTCCTGAGCCCACTAACGTTAAGCCTGCTGGCACTGCCCAGCTGTATAAAAGTGCATCGCCATCAGCATCAGATGCCGAAACAGCCACGTCCACACTCGCGTCTTCTGCCACTGTTTTATCAGCAATTGCCGCAACAATTGGTGCTTGGTTCTCGCCTGTTGTTGGTGCTACAACATTCACAGTGACGTTACGGCTAACACTTGCCTCGCCATCGCTCACACTCACAGCAACCGTGTATTGCGTATCAACAGTCACTGATGGCGCAGTAATAACAAGGGTATTTGAATTTTCGCCGGTTACTGTTAACGCGCTGTCAGCAGTCCAGCTAAAGCTTAGTGGATCGTTATCTGCGTCAGTTGCCGATGCACTAACAGATACACTTTCGCCTGAGTTAACAGATACGGTGCTTGATACAGATAGCACGGGCGCTCTATTGCTAGGCTCAGTGACTGTGCCGCCAAGTGCTTCATGCATTGCGTTGAGGATATCACCATTATCTGCGTCAATTTCCCATGCAAACAGGCCACCTAGATTATATTGATTAACATAAGCACCTTTTGCCAAAACTGAACGACGGTTATCGTATGTAATTAATTTTCCGTTACTACGGTTCCATACATAAGCGGCTTCGGCTTGTTCGTCATAACCTGTTTCAAAACCATTTATGCCATTTTCTGCAGCGCCCAGCATGTAGGTTTTAATGCCTTTATAATCGATAACACCGTCTTCCCATACACCTTGCGCTGTAGTGCCTTTTAGTTTGCCATTACCGGGGGCTGTCATTGGGTTATCAGCGATAGTCGCGTTTTCTGGATAAACGCCTTCCCAACCACGACCATACATAGCAGTACCCACCACAATTTTTCTTCGATGGTACGTTTTGCGCGAGTAGAGTTTGCACTGCATTATCAGTTGTATAAGCAGGGCCTTTATATGGAACGCCTTCTTCATCAACACCTGTGCCATCACACTGACCAACACGGAAATGCGATGAACAATAAAGCGCAGCCTGATGGCCTGTTACATTGCTCCATGCACCATAATAGTCGTAGCTCATTAAGAAAATGTAATCCATATATTGTTGAGCTTGTGAGTAGTCGACATCTTCAATTTTGTCGTAACCTGCACCAATCGCTGATGTTAACTCATACTCACGACCTGTCTCGGCTTCAAGCTTATCAAGCATCGCGCGCAGCTCTTGCATCAGCGCTACGTATGCTGGGCCGTCAGCAACTGGGTCGCCTAAGTTTGGATTAGCACCCTGACCACCCGGGTATTCCCAGTCAATATCAACACCGTCGTAGAACTTCCACGTTCTTAAAAACTCTTCCATTGATGCCACAAATGTGTCGCGGTTTGCTTTATCGGTAAAATAAGCAAATGGGTCTGATAAAGTCCAACCACCTACTGATGGTAAAATTTTCAGATCAGGGTAACGCTGCTTTAACGCCATTAACTGCGAATACGTACCACGAATTGGGTCATTACTATCAACACCTGGTAACGCTTTTTGAATCGCAGCCCAAGGGTCGTGGATCACCACTTCAAAATCTTGCGAGCCAGCACAGGCAGTATTTAACGCGTTTTTAGGCCCACCTGTTAACGAGTCATTAGGTCCACAAATTGGAATAAATCCATACAAGATATGACTGAGGTTTTGCGCTGGGATATTAGTTACGTCGAAATCGCGACCATAAATACCCCATTCAACAAAGTAGGCACCGGTTACAAGGCCATCTTTGGTGCCAATATCTTGGTTGTTTGGATCATAATCCATCGGCAATGGCGCTAAGTGACCGCCATCTGTATCGGCAATAACAATTGGCTTACCTTCACTGCGAGCACAGGTGGTACCGCCTTCACATAGTTCTACATATAATGTGTGACGACCAGCTTTATCATACGGGAAGCTAATAACACCACTTTTAGTGCCTGCTGCCAGCGAGCCTTCATTAACCAACATATCATCGAAGTACACTTTATAGCTGTCGCCGCCGTCACCACTCCATGCGTTCCATTCAATGCTGATAGTGACTTCATCAACGCGGTTCACCAAGCTCTTATATGAACCGGTGCCTTCAAGATCAACCTCAACAAATGAGTACTCTTGTGGCTCCCAAATAATGGTTGGTGTTGAAGGTGCTGCATTCGCTGCACTTGCAAAGAGTGCAACACCAATGGCTGCGCTTAATTGTTTTATATTCATGATTCTCTCTTATCTGTTTTTATATAGCGTTACGCTGTTATTGATAAAGTTTGAACTACAAAACTTTAGATTTCTGTCCATACTTGGCTGGCACCCGGTACATCTCCTTGGGTCCACCACTGCGCTCGATAGCGCTGTCCTTGATAGGTTACTTCGTCGCCGCCTTGATAGGCTTTGCCGCTGTTCCACTCGATTGATGCACTGCCAGATTCAAGCTGCCATGCATCACTACTGTCTGGTTGTGCGCCTTGGTTCCACCATTTCGCACTGTAGATTCCGCCGTTAAAACTCACTTTATCGCCCGTGTTGTATTGGCTTGTGCTATTCCAAGCAGGCACGCTCGGATCAACAGGGTTAGGGTCGATTACAGTGCTATTAAGTACAGTCACGGTAAAACTTACTTGGCTTGTGAGTTCGCCATCTGACACAGATACACTCACGGTGTAACTTGCATCAGCATCCACAGCAGGGGCAGTTAGCGTGATGTTGGCATCGCTGCCCGTAAAGCTCAGTGGTGCAGGAATATCCCAGCTATAAGTTAATGTGCTTTGTTGATCATCAAAGGCGTGCAGGTGTATCGCGGTGCTACTGCCTTCTTCGACTTGAAGGTCATCTGGTTGATGAATAATCGGCGCGGTATTATCAGGTGCAGCTTGTACGCTTAGTGCAAAGCTGTAGTTTGCATTCGTTGTAAAGACTTGATTTATCAGTAAATCTGTAGCATCAAAGGCAATATCTCCAGCGCTATTTTGCACGCCAATATTAACTAAGTGCGCGTAATTAAGGTTTAACAGCGCTGCAAATTCAGCCTGCCAATTAGCTTGATTATCAGTTGTGATCTGCATTTGTTGAGTAAGTAACTCTTGACCATTTTCATCAAATAATCGCGCTGACACACTACCGCCAACCTCGCCGTTTTGCCCTTGACGAACAAAGTAGCTGATTGCTGTCCAATCGCTTGGCTTTGTCGGGGTCGCATCGCTAACGATATTAATATCGCTACAGTTGTAGAAGCCTTCGCCACCGGCATCATCTCGTTGCCAACGCGTGTATAAAATGGCATCGCCACTGCGCCCTTGTGGAATAGACACGCTCATTTCATAGTAACGGTCGTTGTTAGCATCAATGCTAAAATCAAGATTACCGTACTCTTCAACAAGCTCTAGGTCATCCCAAGTAAGCACTTGAGTCGCACTATCAAAGCCCGGTTTTGTTAAATAAAACTGCCAAAAACTCGGGTTATGCGGCGTACTCGCTAAAAAGCGCACTAAAATATCGCCATTTGCATTAGGAATAACCTCACTGCGTTGCCAATGCGCTGAAGGTAAATCCATACCGCGTTTTTCTGGGTCGCCTGCGGCACATAATCGGCCATCAGGTACACTTTTTTTTACTGCTTCAAGGTCAGTGTAGTTAACCGTATTTGCCGAGTATTCAATGTCTTGCACAAACTGCACATGCCCTGCTTCAACAAACGCTGCCCGACAAGCAAGGTTAGGGATCCCCGTGCCATCAGCAGGCCACCAGTACCCGCCATCAGCATTACAAAATGCTTGGCGTGCCTTTGGGCTTTCTAAGAATCCGTGGGCATTCACATGGCTTGATACACAGGCAAGCAGCATGCTGGTTGCCACTGCCGATAAAGACAATGCCTTTGATTTCATTACATTCATTGTTGTTCTCGCTGTAGAAATGCGGAGCAAAGTCCTTGCTCCGCTTAGTTGGTTAAAGCGTGCAACTCACCGTCCAGTCAGCAGATGTGCCTGGCTCTGTGCTCGTCCACCACTTTGCTTCGTAAATCACGTTGTTGTGATTCATTAGGTCGCCGCCAACAGCATGGCTTGGATTACCAGCCCAATCAGTTTGCGGCCAATCTGGATACACAGGGATGCTTGCTACATCAACACCATTACAGCTTCCCTCGCCACCCGTATCACCACCGGTGTCACCGCCAGTATCACCACTGCCAGCAGTGCCATCTGGTAGCATTGGGTATTCGTATTTGAAGGCGTAGGTTTTGCCATTTTTCTCAATCGTGAAGTTAGTTGGCCCCGTAATTGGCATGTAGTACATAACTTGTGCCTCAACGGTTTCACCTGTGTTAAATGACTTTTCGATACCGCCCCACTCATTCACTAAGGTGATTGAAAAACGATGGAACTCATTTTCAAAGCCGCCGATATTATCGCCAGCTGCATTCGAGCCATTCGCTTCAACAGCCATGCCGAGCTTTTCTTGTGCATTCCAATTTGATTTGAAAATTGCAGAGGTAGAAACAGGCACATCAAAGCTGATTTTCGCGCCGCTTAAGTCGATATCTGAGTTATTCGTGAATGCGAATGTAGGTGAAATCGGATAGTTATCATCACCAATTGGGAAGTCTTTCACCGTAAAGCTTACGTCAACCGCTTCGCTTGGAATGGTAAAATCAACATTACCTTGATGAGTGTTATAAGCCACACCACTTTGGTTAAATTTATCGTAAGCAAGTGTGGTTAAGCTTGAGCCCATGAAGTACTCACCTTTCGCTGAGTCATAATCATAGTCACCGGCAAGCTCCCAAAACATGATGCCGCCAAGGCCATTGTTGATAACATAATCAACTTTGGTTGCCATTGATTGCTCATCTTCAATTGATAAGAAAACCTTTTTCTCTGCATTCCAAAGCCATGGAGCAACCGCTACATCATCATAGAAACGTGTGTAAGTACCTGTTAATACATCGTCTGCATCGGTTTCTGGCGTTAAACCATAGATTTCAAGGTAAGATGGATTAATACCATTTTCGAGATTTTTCGCATGCCATAGTGGGTTCGAACCTGCAGGCATTTCTTCACCAACATCGTTCTTATCGTGCCATAGGTTATCGATGCCAAGTGCGCCATTACCGCATTGGTTTTTCTCACCAACGCCTGTCCCTTTCGCACATTTTGATTGATCGGGTAGCGCTGCTTGGCCCCATAAACCATTAGTACCACCTGATACATCTTTAAAGCCACGGGTGTAATATGGAATACCAATATTGATTCGACCCGCAGAAACCGCGCCGCGGAAATAACGCACAGCCCAATCCGTATTTAAGTAACCAATTCCTTCAAACTCAGCGGTGGTATAAACGCCCCATTGCGCTAATTCAGAATCAAGACCGGTATCAAACAAGGCTGCGTTGTGGCCTACATGTGAATTCCATGCACCATGTAAGTCATAAGACATAATGTTAACGTAATCGAGATACTTCACGCTTTGGAATGTTTCCATGCCACGTAATAAGTAACCTGAAGATGGTGAAGCAATCGTTAATAAGTAATGCTTACCTGCCTTTTCACCTGCAATATCAAGTTCTTCACGTAGTTTTTGCATCAATACACGATACGATGCATTAAGGCCTGCGCGACGCGCATTAGAGATAGGAAAATCATCAGGGTGGCCTGAGTCGTTCATTGACGATGGGTATTCGTAATCAATATCGACACCATCAAAACCGTAGGTTTCAATAAACTCAACCGCGCTTTTCGCAAAAGCATCAATTCCCGCTTGGTTCACAGAGCCATCGGCATTGGTTGTCATCGTGTAGAAACCACCGCTGTTTACGCGAGTACCGTCTTCACCAAAATAACCACCTGTTTCAGCCCAGCCACCTACAGAGATTAAGGTTTTTACATCTGGGTGTTGTTTTTTGAATTTATTGAGTAAGTTAAAGTGACCTGTGTAACTAAAACTTGGATCCATTTCAGCACCTGTAACGCCCGGCCAAGTCATATTTGTCGCTGGGTTGCCAGCTGCATTGGGATCACCAATCGAGACCTTGTTATTGCCATCAACATGCGCAAAGGCATAGTTGATATGGGTGATCTTGTCCCAAGGAATATCATTCACTAAGTAGCTTGGCTGACCATTGGCACCATTTCGCCAACTCGTAAAATAACCAATAACTCGACGTGGATGATCGGCGCCCATTTTCTCACGGCCATTTGTATCATACACGCTACAGTATGGGGTATTCACACCCGGTGTTTGGTATAAGCCTTGCGGTTTACAATCGCTACCAGGTTCTGTTGCTTCAACAACATTCACAACTTTGCTTTGCGTATTCGTCGCGCCTTCGTTATCGGTCACCGTTAAGGTAAATGAAAATTGTCCAAGTGCTGGAGCCTGCCACGTATAACTTGAAGAAGCGGCACTGGCTTGATGAACTTCAGTGCTGTTTTCAGTTAACGATAACGCAGTTACTTGGCCATCGCTATCAGTGCCAGAAAGCGCAAACATCACACTGTCACCCACCGTTACTTGTGATGGTAGTGAGCTAAATTCAATGCTCGCCACGGGCGCTTGGTTAACCGGCTCAACGTCATCAGATACACTCACTGAATGTGCGACCGCTGTAGAGGTTAGCCCTAAATCATCCGTTGCGACCGCACTTATCACATGGCTGCCTTGCGTTGCTTGCCAGCTCGCTGAATAAGGTGCGCTTGTCACAACACTCAGCGATGTACCATCAACAAAAAACTCAACATTTGCCACGCTGCCATCCGGATCCACAGCGACCACATTTATGACAACGCTGTCACCACTAGTAAATAAAGAACCTTCTACTGGTGTTAAGCTGCTAATTTGAGGTACTTGATTTTCGTTGACAACGCTGTCACAAGCACCCAACAAACGCCACTCTTGATCGACACCAGAGGTCTCCACAGGATTGGTTTGCGTCCACCACTTCGCTTCATAAGCGCTACCTTGTGCCTGAACCTGATCACCACCAACATGTGTTTGCCCTTGTTGCCACACTTCTAAGTTGCTGCAATCAATCGCAGCCTGTGCTGTAAAGCCGTATAAACCTAGCGACAGCGCACTCAGTTTAAAGGCATTTTTTATTAATTTATGCGAGCTCATTCGCTCCCTCCGCCCAAAGTTTTAATAACATTTATTTTACAAATCCAACTTTAAAGTAACACAAAGCGCTATTACGTCAAGCTTGTATTTACCTTTAAAGGGTAAAATAAACACACTTTTTGATGCGAGATTCAGTTAAAACTACTAAAAAAGAATTAATTATTTTTATCAAAAAGCAAAAACGAGGATGATTCTACCGAGTAAGAATGAACACAAAGTTAACAATATTTTAACCATGGAAAGCACGGTACTTCTGGCTTGTATAAAAAACAAGCAACGTTTGTGTGAGGGTAGCCGAAAATAATTACCGTATCGATTATGGGTATATAACGAATAAATTAGTTTTCAGGTAATAATTTCTATAAAAATTGAGTGAAAATTATTCTTAACACGAAATTTAGTCATAAAAAAAGCAAACACTCAGTGTTTGCTTTTCACAAAAATCCTATTTGATCACAACTTAATTAAGCAGCGATTAAATAGGACTCTCGTCCTGCATGTTTTGCCTTACGTTGATAAGCACCTTTACCTTTTTTTGGTTTCTCTACTTTTGCTGTAAACAGCTTAGATGTCACCATTGCGGCGTACACATTGTCGTTAATTACACCGCGACCAGTATCAACTTGGCCTTGTGTGCGTTGTTTCTTTTTGCTCATTTTTTGCTCCTATTAAATGTGTTGCGAGTATATACCTAGCCAAACTCTACGCAAGCGATTTTTAAGAAAAAACAATGATTTTTTACCCCTCACTTTGTCTTAAGCACTTTTACTAAACATCATGCCTTGTTGTCATTTTATAGACTAAATTCGCATTTTGATTGCATTCACTACCTAACTGCTGGCAAAACTAGCAAAAACAACCATAGTTAATTAAAAAAACAGGATTACGATGACTGACTTTCTCTTAATCGCCTACATTTTTCTTCTGGCCGGCATTATTGCCGTACCTATTGCAAGTAAATTAGGGCTTGGCTCTGTGCTTGGCTACTTACTCGCAGGTATTGTTATTGGGCCAACACTGACATTTTTAAATGTTGATGTGATTGCCATCCAGCATTTTGCTGAGTTTGGTGTGGTAATGATGCTATTTATTGTTGGTTTAGAGCTTGAACCCAAAGCACTTTGGTCTATGCGAAAACAGCTTATTGGTCTAGGTGGTGGGCAAGTGATTTTATCTGCTGCCGCCTTTACCGGTATAGGCTTAGCGTTTGGCCATGCTTGGCAAACAGCTCTTACAATAGGCTTAATATTATCGCTTTCATCTACCGCGATTGTGCTGCAAACACTTTCAGAGCGCGGGCTGTTAAAGTCAGATGGCGGCCAAGCCTCATTTAGCGTATTACTCACCCAAGATATTGCTGTAATACCTATGCTTGCGTTTATTCCATTGCTTGCTTTACCAGAATTAGCGCCCGCAATTGCAGATACAGCCCATGCAAGCGAAGACGCGCATGCTGGTTTAAGTTTAGTGGCAAATCTTGAGGGCTGGCAAGCTGCGCTGGTAACCTTGGGTATGATTGCACTAGTGATCTTTGGTGGTAACTACTTAACCGCACCCATTTTTAGATTTGTCGCACAAGCACGGCTTCGTGAACTATTTACCGCAACGGCTTTATTCTTTGTTATTGGTATCGCTTTGATGATGTCATTGGTTGGCTTATCACCTGCGCTTGGCACTTTTTTGGCAGGTGTTGTGCTTGCAAATTCACCTTATAAACATGAACTCGAAAGCAATATCGATCCCTTTAAAGGGCTATTACTAGGTCTATTTTTTATTACCGTTGGTGCCAGCATCAATTTTCAATTACTCGCTGATAACCTCGCTACTATTGTGTTATTAACTGGGGCACTGATTGCAACTAAAACAGCTGTGTTGTTAATTTTAGGCCGTATTTTTGGGCTTAGGGGCGCCTCACTCTGGTTGCTAGCACTGGGGCTTGCGCAAGCTGGTGAATTTGGTTTTGTATTACTTGCTTACAGTGTGTCTAACAATGTATTGGCAGCAGCCCTTGCCGACCAGTTATTACTAGTTGTGACCTTATCAATGCTGCTCTCACCGGGCTTATTCATTCTGTATCAACGTGTGATAGCACCTCGCTTTATTTGTGAGCAAGCCAAGCGAGATGAAGAAGAGTTTCCTGATGATAGCCATGTGATCATTGCAGGCTCAGGCAGAATGGGTGGCCTTGTTGACCGTATTTTGCAAGCAGGTGGATATAACACCACCGTAATTGATTATAAACAACTTGAAGCACTTGAACATGTTGGTATTCGTAACTTCTTTGGTGATGCAACTCGTCCAGATTTACTTAGTGCAGCTGGCATTGAGGATGCAAAATTACTGGTTGTAGCACTTGATGATGCCGAGCAAATAACTAAACTCGTGCGTTATGCTATGCAAAATTACCCGCATTTACATGTTGTTGCCCGTGCAGTAGACCGTCACCATGTGTATGAATTATGGACATACGGTTGTCGCGATATTATTCGCGAAACGTACGACAGCACTATGCGGATGGGCCGTTCTGCTTTTGAAGCGCTTGGTATTGAGCGAGAAAAAGCCCAAGAAATGGTCGATATCTTCAGTGAATTTGATAAAGAGATGCTTAGAGAAGCAGCAGACGCTTACGAAATAGGCGTACCGTTTGAAGAGAACCAAGCCTATATCGATTGCATTAATAAACTGTTTGAAGAAAAAGAACCTAAAATAAAACAACAAATGCGCGAGATATGCGAGCGAGTTGTTAGTAGTTCGAAATAGCAAAAATATTACAATTATGGAGGAGGTGTTTTCACTTCCTCTTTTTCTTCTCATTAACTTTTCTATGTGAAAATAATTTGAACCACAGAGAACACAGAGGCGCTGAGCGCTACACAGAGAAACTTAATGCACAAAGAGGATAAGAGGCGCTGCGCTTTAGAGGAAAATAACTAATTGGCTTAACTATTATCTCGTTGTTTTCTCATTCAGTTCTCTATGTGAATATAGATATTTGAACCACAGAGGGCACCGAGGAGCTGCGCGCTGCGCAGAGAAGGTAATTTCACAAAGAGGATAAGAGGCGCTGCGCTTTAGAGAACTCCTTGTCTTTCTCTGTGCTCTCTATGTCCTCTGTGGTTCGAAAAAAGATCTAGCAAACAGTTAGTCTCGATAAATAGGTTACTGGCTGCGTCTGAGAAGAAGGTTGGAGAAGTTAATTTGGGTTTCCTCGTTGTCTTCTCATTAACTTCTCTTTGTGAAAATAATTTGAACCGCAGAGAACACAGAGGCGCTTCGCGCTACACAGAGCAAACAAATACTCTCAAAGAGACTGCATTGAATAGGATAAAACGCGATATAAAATCGCTGCTACAAACTCGCATCTCGCTAACTTTACCCTTTCCCCTCGCTAACTAATTCAAAGCTTTACAGCCAACCGATTTGGATAGAAAAAGTCTTTGCTATCAATGCATTTTATTTTGCTTATGTCTGTGTGCAATGGATTAATTAAAAAATCGTATTCGTCGGGGCATAAACTAGAAGGAACTTGCAACACGGCTGCTTCCATCGATGCTAGCCAATCAGAACCTAATGCCTGAGTGTCTGTAATATAGGGGTGATCATCCCATGCTTTTGGCAGTTCGCTCGCTACTAGCCTAATAATCTTAAGATCATCAGGGATTTGAATCGTGGTGATACTCAAGTTTTTACTTAATATGTCGGTTGTGTCATTCACTAATCGCTCAAGCATTGCTAAAGAGCGCGAGCTCGCCGTATAAACAATGGGTTTACCTACAAAATGCCACCGCCCCTGTGCATATAAACCACCAAGCCCAGATAACGCATTAGCCATGTCATTATGAACTTTCGGTGCTATTCGGTAGCAAATCATTAAGCTGTGAACCCGTACTCAAGCCCCATTATCACTCGCTTTATCAGTTCACGGCCACGGATAGTATGGATCACTGACTTTGGCTCTTGATTCGCAAATTGAATGTTGGGTGTATTAAGCCACTCATTCCAACGTTTAACGTCACCAAAGTAGGCAATGCCTTGCGATGAAATACGTGCAATCTCTAAAGCATTTTCGCTCAGCTTAGCACTTAAACGTTTTCGGTCTTTACTGTAGCGCTCAAGTGTACGGGTCGTGGTGCCAATAGAGGTTGCTAAAATGTTGGCATCCCAATTCAGCTCTTTAGCGAGTGATCTAATCGCACTGACAGTTACACCTTGTGTTGCAACATTAATCTCATCAATTGTATTAGAATGAATTGTTACTCTGCCATCAGTAACCACGCCTAAATAATCAGTTTCTACAGCATTCATTTTACACCTCGTCGAATTCGACACTTGTCATTTATTATAGTGACAAATGTCGCATACTACAATTAAACAAAAAAATAGCGCCGTTAGGCGCTATTTAAGCTTCATTTCAACTTAGGAATTAAAAACTAAAGCTTAGTTTTGCGTAGTAAGTCATACCATCAAAACCATAAGGCAATGCACGTACAGGGTACTTAAATGCTTTATTCGTAATAAAATCAAGCGCTTCATCTTCGCCTAACTCGTCTGGTGTTACATCAAAGATATTATCAATACCTGCCGATAGCATCAGCTCGTCAGTTAGCTGATAACCAACATTAACATCAACTAATACTGCTGACTCAACCGTGCTTGTGTCTTTAAACTCACCAGTAGGCGATAACTCATCAGGTAAACCTATGTGGTCATTACCAAAGTATTTAACGTCTGTTTCGCCGTAGTAGTTAAAACGTAGCATGCTGTTGAAATCGCCACGATCGTATTCAAATGTTAGTGTTGCACGCTCACCTGGTTGACCATCCGTTAAGAAACTACGTTGTAAATCATCAAGAGCGATTGACTCAGGAACACCTTCTGGCGCATTCACATCATCAATTTCGGTTTCGTTAATGTTACCTGCAAAGGTTGCTGAGAAATTACCGTCATACAAATCAGTACGGTATGAGGCAATAATATCAACCCCTTTGGTGGTTGAATCAACCGAGTTTGAGAAGTAGTTAGCTTGCTGTGCACCTGTTGCATTAAGTGCCGCCACCGCTTCGGCGCTAAACGAAACATCGTCCGCCGACATTAAGCTGCCAAGGGTAATTCTGTCTTTAATTGCAACATGGTAAAAATCAACGGTCAGTGATAAATCGCTTGTTACATTATAAACAAAGCCCGCACTTAAGTTTTCTGAGCTCTCAAGCCCAAGACTATCAACGCCAAGGGCTGACGGAAAATCAGATCCCGCTGTTGCAGTGAATGATTGCAATAACACGCCACCAGCACCTAAGTTTGTGGTGTAAGCTGTATAGGCGCTTTGTTGTAGTGATGGTGCTCTAAAGCCAGAAGAAATCGCACCACGAACAGCAAAGTCATCGGTAATTTCATAGCGAGTTGCTAGCTTGCCAATGATGTCATCACCGGCATCAGAGAAGTCTTCATAACGAAGCGCTGTACTTACCTGCCATGCGTCCGTGATCAGTGTTTCGGCATTAACATAAAATGCATAGCTGTGACGGCTCTCTTTGTTTGACGCTTCAGGACGTAAACCGTTATAAGCTTGGAAGCCACACTCAGCAAATACGCTGCTGTCGTTAACCGCTGGATATGAGGTATCTGAATTTGCTAAGCCACACGCATAAGACGCTTCTTCGCCCGGCACGATTTCGTAATTTTCTTTACGATATTCAGCACCCATCGACACATAAACAGGTTCACTGCGACCAATATCAACAATACCATTTAAATCTGCATTTACTGTTGTTTGATCAAATCTAAAACCACCTGAGTAACCACCTGAAGGGCCAGCATTTGCCGCAATATCAGCATCACTTGCACCTGGGTTATTCGCCACATATTCAGCAGCATACGAGGCATTTAGAGTATTTTTTGAGTTGAAATCATAGCTATTTTCACCATATACGGCCGAAACATCATAGCTCCAATCTGGGTTTAGCTCACCGCGCAGCCCAAGTGAAAACGAAATATCTTCGGCTTCGTTGTCGATGCGAGGTAAAAAGCCATCGCCATATACTTGCACAACGTTCTTCGCTGCTTGGTCAAAGTTACGGTAAAAACCATTGCCTAATGCCGTACGGTTTGAGTATCCACCAAATGAGTAAAGTTCGCTCTCGCCAAGTGGTAACGCCATGTTATAAAACACAGACGTAAATTCGCTATCTGCGTTACCTTGCCCCCAACGAACTTCGTCAGACAGCGTGCCAGCTGGTACATCAACTGAGCCACCGATATCACGCTGTGCGCGGTTGGTGCCATCAGCATCACGGTATTCTAAAGAAAAGTTAATGAAGCCGCCTTCATCGCCTAAATCAAAGCCACGGTTTAAACCCATTGATAGGGTGTCACCATCGCCTTCACCTGTGCTACCTGCTTGCACATAACCCGTTGTAACACCTGTTGAATCGTTTAGCGATAAGTTGATAACACCGGCTATCGCATCAGAGCCATACTGAGCCGCAGCACCATCACGAAGTACTTCAACGCCTTTTAAAGCGGTAAGTGGAATCGCGTTCATATCAGTACCCGCAGCACCGGCACCGACAGTACCATTTAAACCAAAAATAGATTGATTATGACGGCGCTTACCATTGATTAGGACTAGCGTTTGGTCTGGCTGTAAGCCTCGAAGAGTTGCAGGTCTAAATAAGTCAGAGCCATCTGACACTTGCGTACGAGAAAAGTTAAAAGAAGGAGCCGTCGCTTGCAGGCTTTGGCCAAGTTCAGTGAAACCACCTTTGTTTAAATCGTCAGCATCAATCAAATCAACCGGTGATGTTGATTCGGTAGCCGTACGATTGGCAACTCGTGAGCCTAATACAGAGATTTGTTCGATATTTTTATCTGCTTTTACGCCAGATGCTTGCTCAGCTGCCTGCACTGAAGTCGCAGAAACAGCCACACTGACCGCTACGGCCAGCATACTTAAAGAATGTGTTGTCATGTGTATCCTGTTGATATTCTGGCTTTCCTTAAATCAAAAAGACGCCCCTTTGGAGAAGTTAAGGAAAAGCACTAAGCACGTAATGTTGATTTTAAAAATCAAAAATTGAAAGCTAACTCAAGCCTGCGAGTTACCCCTTGGGAAACATCCTATCAACAAAAAAATGAAATGAAAGAAAAATTTGTTACGACTTAGGTATAATTTTTTCTATTTGTATGATTAATAGATTTTATAAGGGAGGAATTATTCAATTAATAGTAGAAATAAGCAAATTAATGCAACCATTTACTTATCTCTACCAACTCAATCTATTTATTGATCTTGCTCTAACATCGCCAGCTTTTCATCTTCGAGCATTAAGGCCATGGTGGCTATTTCGGCTAAACTCTCGTCTAATGCAGCAAAAAAAGTCGCAAACCCTTCACCCAATTTTTCTGGCTCTGGGTGATTAGCAAGTGCTTGATCCCACATTGCAAAAGTAGTTAATAAATCGAGTGTAGCTTCAAAGTTATCAATGAAAAGCTGCCCTTCTTCACTGGCTTCTTTTTGCTCATCAGCTTGCAGTAAAAACTGTAAGTCACTGTGCCAAATATCTTGATTAACTATGTATGCAGCAATGTAACCGCTGCAAAAGTCTTGTAATGCTTGGCTAGGTTCATTTGCATCAGCATCATTGGAATATAAATGAGCAAGTATTTTCTTTTGCTCAACTTGAGCTTCTGTCACATTATCAAGTAACTCAATCATTGCATCGCGCGGCTCTGAATCGGTCATTAATGTATTGAATATTGATTCATCGTTATCAGCGATATAATTTGCAAGCTCTGACTCACCAAAAAACTCAGAGCAGGCAAGCAGTCCAGCCATAAATCCAATGACCTGATCTAAACTAACTTGATTCGTCTCGCTTTGACTTGCGAGATAGTTTTTCAATACTTCTGAGCTTTCTGTGTTAAACATAGCGTGCCTTTATATTTAATGTTGGTCAGTACTTAGTCTTACACTATCGAATCTACAGCGTTTTGCAACAACTTAAATTGTGTCAATTAGTTAACCACATCTCTAACGTGACTTTGCACTGGAAATACACAACTAATGCGCGTGCCCGTTCCCTCTGTGCTTTGTATTTCAATAGTGCCTTGATGATCATGCACTATCGCATAAACCATGGTCATTCCCATTCCAGTGCCTTCCCCTACCGGTTTGGTCGTGTAGAAAGGATCATATATTTTAGCGATAGTTTCTGCTGACATCCCCACGCCATTGTCTTCAACATCAATATAAATATGATGTTGAAGTTCATAAACCGACACAGTGATCTGCGCTTTTGAGCTACTCGCATCACAAGCTTGCTTTGCATTTATTAATACATTCACAATCACTTGACTGATAGCTGCTAAATTACACCAGCTCTCAGAAATCGTATGGTAGTCAGTTTGTAAATCGCATTCTTTAAGTTGATTCGCTAATAACTTAACTGCACTTTTTACCGCATCAGTCATATCAGCAAACTGTTTGTTATGGCCCTTTGGTCGAGAGAAATCGAGCAAATTTGCAACGATCTTGCTGATCCTTTGTAAACCTTGCGCAGTGTCATTTATTAAGTCAGGCAAATCATCTGCTAAATAACGAACAGAGTGTACCTTGTTTAAATCGGTTAATTGCTGACAAAACGCCGCTTTATCCATTTCACTACAGGCAAATTCATCACATTTAGCTAATAATGCACTGAAGTAATTGCAATACTCCTTAAGGGTATCGACATTACTAATGCTATAAGCAAGGGGGTTGTTAATTTCATGGGCAACCCCAGCGCATAGTGTTCCCAAAGTCGCCATTTTTTCTGCTTGAATAAACATTGCTTGATGACGCTCTAAGTCTGCAATTTTTTGTTCAAGCTCACTGTTTAATGCAACAAGAATACGGCTCTTGTCTGCTAACAGTTGCTCTGCCTCTTCCCTAGCTGCTTTTTCTAATAAATAAGCTTGCTTAAAGTCATTCATTTTTCTCTCAAACTTTAGCCTGTATCACTTAAAACCTAGCACAAGCCTAGATTTAAGGCTATGTTATTGATTAACGATGGTTCACAGTAAATCGCTATGGCAGAAAAAGTAAGCAAAGAGCATATTCAAGTATTATGCATTGATGATGACGAAATTGTTTTACGCACTTTATTAAGGTTGTTATCTGCACATAATATCTCAGCAAAAGCGACAGCAGATCCGACAGAGGGTCTTACGCTATTAGCAGCTTATAATTTTGATGTGATTATTTGTGACATGCGCATGCCACAGATGGATGGCGCGGAGTTTTTTGCTCAAGCACTTAGCATTGCACCAGATCCACAACGTATTTTATTGACCGGTTACTCAGACATCGACAATACCATTGCCGCAGTCAATAAAGGTAAGATCCATGCTTATATTCAAAAACCTTGGCAGAACGAGTTACTGCTTCGCAATATTAGTGATGGCATTGAAAAAACCTCTCTTAAACGAGAAAACAAACGCCTCGAACAGCAAATAAAAGCACAAAATGCGCAACTAAAAGAGCTCAACAATAACCTTGAGCAAATGGTCGAAAAGCGAACTCTACAAATTCGTAAAGTGCTCAAACAGCTCGAAGAAGTAAACGAGCGTGAAAAACACGAGCACCGCACAACCTTTGAGATTTTATACAACTTCATTAATGCAAACCCTTATCTAGACGGTATGCAAGCACAAAACATTGCCACTACCAGCAAGCAAATTGCAGAGCAACTTGGTTTAGATAAGCAACACATCGAAATGGCTGAAATGGCTGGATACCTTGCGCAAATAGGGCTGCTAGCAATGGAGCCAGAGCTTTATAAAAAGCCAACCAGAGAGCTTACAGAAAACCAAAAAAAGTTATTTTATACTCACCCAAGTACAGCCCAGTTAATGCTTATGCCTGCACCACATTTACATGATGTCTCTGAGGCTATTTATTATCAATTTGAACACTATAATGGCTCAGGCATACCCAAAGGCTTAAAAGGTAAAGAAATACCGATTACCGCAATGATTTTAGCGGTGGCTAGAGACTTTTGGCAAACAATCGCCCATATAAATGTGCAAGACAACAGCAAGTTTGAAAGTGCGCTTGACCAATTGCAATTATACAGTGGCACCTACTATCACCCGAAGATTTTAGAAACCCTCGGCAGTTTAAAAATAACCTGTGCCAGTGATCAGCAAGTTGGCACTATGAAAATTATCTCTGCTCAACAACTAAAAAATGGCATGGTTTTAGGTCATGCACTAAGAAACTACGATGGAATTCTTTTACTACCAAAAGGGCATGTATTTGGCCCTAAATCAATTAGCAAGTTACAACAGCTTGAAGCTAAAAAACCAAGTCCTTTCAGGATCATGATCAAAAATTAGCGAATAAAGTGATCACATAGTCAGGTTAGTTCGTTACAATACGATTTATATAACGTTTACTTCATAAAGGAGCGCTCAGTGTCGCGATTTTCCGCTATAACCGATAACCCGCATGACGGCCGATTCAATAAAAAAACGGGTATTTTATTGACCAACTTAGGGAGCCCAGATGCGCCAACAACAGCGGCACTTAGAACTTACTTACGCGAGTTTTTATCTGATCCTCGTATCGTCGAGATCCCTCGCTTTATTTGGATGATTATCCTGTATTGCTTTGTTTTAACGCTGCGCCCGAAACGTTCAGCAGCACTTTACAAAAGCATCTGGACTGAAAACGGCTCACCACTAACACACATTACGCGAGAACAAAGTAAACGCCTTGCAGCACTATTAAAAGATAAAGGGCACCACGACACTGAAGTGGTTATGGCAATGCGCTACGGTAACCCATCGATTGAAGCAGGCCTTGAAGAGCTTCGCGACAAAGGCATCACTCGCGTTATCGTGCTGCCGATGTATCCGCAATATTCAAGCACCACCATAGGTTCAACGTTTGATGCAGTATCAAATGTGCTTCGTAAATGGCGCTGGGTGCCAGAGCTGCATTTTATTAATGGTTATCACAATAACCCAACTTATATTGATGCCCTCGCCGCTAGCATTAGTGAAGACTTAAATGCCCATGGCACACCACAAAAGCTGGTGTTTTCGTACCACGGTACACCTAAGCAATTTTTAGAAAATGGCGACCCTTACTACTGCTTTTGTATGCAAACTACCCGTTTAGTGGCAGAGAAACTTGGCTTTGAGAAAGACTTTGCTGTAACAACTTTCCAAAGCCGCTTTGGTAAAGCTGAGTGGTTAAAACCTTACACCGATGCCACACTTGAAAGCTATCCAGAGCAAGGTATTAAGGATATAGCGATTATCAGCCCTGCATTTAGTGCCGATTGCCTAGAAACCTTAGAAGAAATTGAAGGCGAGAATCGTGAAATTTTTGAACATGCAGGTGGTGAAAAGTACCGATACATACCAGCACTCAATACCCGCAGTGATCACATCAATGCGATATTTGAAGTGATAAAACCATTACTTAAATAACAAAAGGCCCCAGTAAAGCTGGGGCTTTTTTTGTTATACACTGCCTTGCGATTCGATAACCAAAATTCGCGCTTCTCCCTTGGGATGCGCAACATGCTCCGTGCCAACACTGGCAAAAAAGATATCCCCTGGATTAAGAAGCTCAGCACATACTTCACCATGCTGTTTATAAAGCATTTCAACCTGACCACTTAACACCACAAAAACTTCTTCACCATTATTGATGTGCCATTTATAAGGTTCATTCGTCCAGTGCAAACGAGTTGTAATACCATTCATATTGGCAATATCTAATGCTCCCCAAGCTCGTTCAGCTGTAAATTCGTGGCTTCGTATAACTTGCATCGTTTCAAATCCCTCAATCTTTACGTGTCATAACCAAGGTCACCGTGCCAGCAACAATCCCCCAAAACGCAGAACCGACCGAGAATAAGGTTAGGTTAGAAGCTGTTACTAAAAAGGTCACTATAGCGGCTTCGGTATAATACGCCTCAGTTAAAGCTTGCTGTAAGCTACTAGCAATGGTGGCGAATAACGCAATACCTGCCAACGCTAAAATAAGTGCTTGTGGCAAACTTGCTACCAAACCAACTAGCGTTGCGGCAAGGAGCGCCATAATAATGTAAAACACACCACCCGCAATGCTTGCCCAATAACGCTTGCTTGGGTCTTTATCAGCCTCAGGACTCATACAAATTGCCGCAGTGATGGCAGCAAGATTAATTGCATAACCACCAAAAGGCGCAATAAACACATTTAAAAGTCCCGTTACATTTAACGCCGCCGACACAGGGGCTTTATACTGATGCGCTTTTAACACGGCGATGCCAGGTAAGTTTTGCGATGTCATCGTTACTATAAACAGCGGTAAACCAACACTGATCATGGCATTAATGTCGAACACTGGCGCTATGTAAGCAAACTCGCTCATTTTCCACTGCCAGCTAGAGGTATCGATTTGCCCTGTTATGCCTGCCATTAAAAAGCCAGCCACAACCACTGCGAGCATAGCAAAGCGCGCAAAGTAACGTTTTCCACATAAATACACCGCGACCATTAAGCCAATTACTAATGGCAGTTCGTTCATAAAATTAAATACATCAATGCCAAAATTCACCAGTACACCTGCAAGCATGGCACAAGCCAGTTGGCTTGGAATTTTGTTCATCATTTTTTCGAACACGCCGGTAATACCAGATAAAAACACCAGCGCCGCAGAGAACATAAACGCGCCAACAGCTTGGTTTAAGCTATACCCTTGAGCACTTGAAATAAGTAATGCCGCTCCGGTTGTTGACCACGCGATAAGAATCGGCACTTTGTAGTAATAAGACAAAGCAATTGAGCTCACGCCCATAGCAAGACCGAGCATCAACACCCAGCTGGCAACTAAATCGGGGGTGCCACCTAACACCATCACAACCTGATAAATAAGCGCGATTGAGCTGGTAAAGCCGATAATAACAGCCACTAAACCCGCAGTTGCTCGACTGATGAGCTGACTCATGTACACACACTCCTTGCCAATAAAAAAATCTACCTTATCCTATGATTTGCTAATTAGCACTGTACACTTTTGTAGTATTTGTAAGTTTATTTACTATACAGATGACACAAAAAAGGCGTGTTATATACACACCTTGAAAAATATTAAACAGCCTCTAAACAAGGCTCTTCGAGTACTTCGGGCTTATCAAAAATACCCAGACGAATGCGAATAAAGTGCAAAATCTCTTTGGCTACATCAATCCCTAACGCCCCTTCTAAACCTTCAAAACCTGGGCTTGAGTTTGCTTCACAAATTTTAAAGTGCTGCTCGTCAAATAATAAGTCAATGCCCGCTACATCAAGGTTGAGTACGTTCGCAGTTTGAGTTGCAAGCCATTCGATTTCAGGTGTAATAGTAAATGACTTACCTGTTCCTCCGGCACTTACATTGGCTTTAAAGTTTTTACCCTGTGAGTTACGCTCCATACATGCAACAGCACGCCCACCGATAGTAAGCACTCGCAAATCTCGACCATGACTCGACTTAACAAACTGCTGTAAAATGATATTTGCCTGTGGATTTGCCGCTTCAATAAGTTGCATTAAATCATCAAACTCATCTTTTGATTTTGATAAAAATACGCCACTACCCTGCGAGCCCGATAACGTCTTTATCACGACAGGGAAACCAATCTGTTTTTCCACTAAATCAATGTTCACCGGAAACTTAACCAACATGGTATTTGGTGTAGGCAAATTACATTCTGCTAAAATTTGCTGTGCAAATAATTTGTCTTTTACCGTTTCAATTGATTGCGAGCTATTTACACAATACACACCTAAACGTTCCAAGTGACGAATAATTGCCAACGCAAAATAGGTTGTGCTTGCACCCATTCGTGGAATAACGAAATCTGGTAACGCAACTGATTGCCCATCGATTAAGATGCTTTTGCCATCTTCGCGAGTAATTGTTAAATCAAACTGATCAGGCGAGTAAACATGTAAGTCGATGCCTTCTTCTTTTGCAGCAGCAAGCAAGCGCTCTACCTCGTAGGTCTCTTGCTTTAGCAAACCTTGGCTATCTTTATAAATAATCCACCCGCGCATACTCGTTACCTCTAATCTTGGGTTTATGTGACAAAAAAACGCGGATTATGCTGAGCATTGCAAACTAAGTAAAATTAATTAATTTTATCGTCACGACAATTATTACCGCAACTTACTGATTATCTATTGACCAAGATGTTAACTTAAGGTAAAAATCAACATTAAGTTAACATTAACCCCCGTAAGAGAAACATGTGAACAGGACGCTTGCATTAATCTTCATTTTGCCACTCACTGCATTTGCATTGAATGAATGGCATATTCAAAGTGATGGTTTTACATCAAAACCAGACACACAACCGAATGTTGCAACTTACAATTCAGAGCAACAGGTGCTGCCTCAGCAACCTACTGTTAATTTAACAGCACCGCTAAATCAGCTTTCAAACAAAGCCCATGAATTTCTCTACAAACAAGGTCGTTTGCCCGAGAAATTAAGTGACACAGCGTTTAGTGAATTCGATTTAGATACACTAAAAACACTTCAAGCGGGTGATAACTTAATTTTAGCTGTTGATGAAAGCCGCACTTACACACTAGAAATAAGCAATATTATTGAAGCGAGCAATGGTGATCGGAGCGTATTTGGTAAAGTCACTGATGATGACAAGACTAGCCATCAAGCAGTGATGACCGTAACAAAAAATACTCTGCAAGGGCAGCTTAACACCCACACTGACAGCTATAAATTTATAAGCCACGGAGAATACGGCTGGGTAACGAAGTTGTAAGAGTTACAAGGGGAAAGTGGAAGCGAGCGAGATACAAGGGTAAAGTTACGGGATTCGAGATGCGAGTCTGTAGCGGCGATTTTACATCGCGTCCTAGAGCCTAGCTCCTTTCCCCTCGCTAACTTTACTCTTTCCCTAGCAACTTTCCCCTAGCTAACTCAAAGCTTACTGCTTCCTAGCCGGCCATAAACTTGCGCCATCGCTATCAATTGGGCTTAAGATCTCAAGACCGAGTATTTTGGCAATGAGCGGGTACACATCTAAATTACTTACTTCGTCTAAGCGCATGCCTTGTTTAAAAGCTGGGCCTTCGGCTAGAAAGGTGGCGGCCATATCTTCGCTATAAGCATAACCATGAGTGCCTAAATAACCGGCCATTTTACTATCGGTAAACACGCGGGGCGCTTCGGTTTGCAAAATAATATCGCCAACTCGCGGGCCTTTATCATAGTGATAATCGTGCTTTTGCTTCTCACTTAATACGATGTAACGACCTTCAGCAGCTTTAGCGAGCTTTTTACTGAATCCGCTAATATCTGCTTTGCTATCTGGTTTTGCATAATATAAGACGCGAGGGCCTGTGTTTTGCACTATAAAGTTTTCGTCTTGTGGCAGGCTATCAATTTTGATGCTAAGGCTTGGATCAACAGACGCCATACCATGATCAGACACAATCACTAAGTTAATATTTTCATCAAGTGCTTTTAAACGGCTCGATAAATCAGCCATTAAACTGTCGAGCTTTTGTACTGCATCATAGGTTTCTTTGGCATCTGGGCCAAACTCATGTCCCATACTATCCACCAGCGAAAAATAACTAATCACCAAACGTGGTCGCTGTGCTTTTGGTAAGCTCAACCACTGAATAATTTGGTCAACGCGTCTTTGGTAATCACTGTGTTTTGAATAATGGTAAAAATAATCAGGTAACATACCGTTAAAACGCGCATCTGACTCTGGCCAAAAATAGGTGGCTGCTTTTAAGCCCTGCATTTGTGCTAAATTCCAAAGCGGAATGCCGTTAACCCAAGTGCTATCGTCTTTACCTTTTCCCATTTTGTAGCAGTCGTTGCGCTCAGTATCACAAAAGCGGTTATCGACAATGCCATGATTAACAGGCAGCAAACCGGTAATAATCGAAATATGATTCGGAAAAGTTTTGGTTGGGTATACGGGGCGCATTTTGGTTGCTCTTACGCCCTGCTCACTGATTGCTTTTAAATGTTTCGCCTGATGTTTTTCAATGTAATCCCAACGAAACCCATCTATCGAAATAAGTACCACCGATTGCTCTTGGTCAGCTTTTACACCCGAACTGAAAAGCAATATCCCAGCTAAAACTAGTTGCCAAATACGCATAGAAAACCCTTTCGTTTAATTTTTAATTTGCTTAGAGACTTTAGCAAATAGTTTTGAAAATTTTGTGATAATGACTGCTAACTTTTTATATAACGTTTTACTAATTAGCTTTATGCATGCCACCGTAAAAATGGTTGCCAAACATCCAAAAGACCTTACTTTATACCCCAAGGTAGGAGATAAGTATGTAAAAGCAAATAATATATGAATAAGTGGCTTAATTTAAAGTAAGACATTAATAAAAAAAGGATATTTAAATTTTAGATACAAGCTGTTAGATTAAATTTAATTATGGCTAAGTTTTGCTAACAACTCTCAACTGCGCGGCATATATTGCTTTGTGGGAAAAATAAATGATCGATTTTAGAAAAAAAATCACCCCTGCACGCGAAATGCGTTCAACCAATAACTTGCATACTGCGCTTGAAAGTGATCGAGGTCGTATTATTAATAGCGCTGCTATTCGTCGCTTACAGCAAAAAACCCAAGTTTTTCCGCTTGAACGCAATGCTGCCGTGCGCTCAAGGCTTACTCACTCTCTTGAAGTACAACAAGTGGGTCGCTTTATTGTACAAACAATTTTTAATAAGTTGAGCGATGCCAAGCAAAAAGAATATGGTTTAGTGGGGCTTGAACGGCCTTTAGAAAGCCTCGTTGAAATGGCGTGTTTAATGCACGACATAGGCAACCCACCCTTTGGCCACTTTGGCGAAGCAGCAATCAACCAATGGTTTGCTAAGCATTTAGATGCACTAACTCCTGAGCGCTGCAAAGGCATTGGTATAAGTGTTATTTTTAAACACCTCGCTGAGGATATTAAAAATTTTGAAGGTAATGCGCAGGGGATCCGCATTATCCATTCATTGCTATCACTTAATTTAACTTACAGCCAAAGTGCGGGCATTTTAAAGTACACACGCCCGGCCAGTATGCTCAAGTCAGATATTCCACAAGACAAAAACTACTTAATGAAAAAAGTCGGTTACTACTTCAGCGAAAAACCATTTGTTGAAGCACTCCAAACCGAACTTGATATAGAGCAATATTGTCGCCATCCAATCAGCTATATTATGGAAGCTGCCGACGATATCTCATACTGTCTAGCCGACATAGAAGATGCCGTAGAAAAAGGCATTATTAGCGTAGAGTCGCTCTGTGAAAAACTCAAAGAGCAATACAGTCGCACACTTACTAACCTCACAATTGACGATACTAAGCATAGTGACTTTGCCGAAAAAGCCATTGATTATGCGCTAAGTAAGGCTCAAGAACAGCCTTACAATTTTAATAGTGAGTTTTTCATCTACTTACGTGTCACTTTATTGCATCCGTTAGTGAGTTATGCAGCTGAGCGCTTTATTAATAATATCGAAGCTATTTACCACGGCGACTTTAATCAAGCTTTATTAGAAGATCGTAGTCACTTACATGCTGTCACACTTACCTTAAAACAGGTTGCACTAAAACATGTTTTTTGCCACAAAGAAGTGGAGCGTTTAGAACTACAAGGTTACCGCATTATTAGTGGCCTGCTTGATTGCTATAAACCATTACTTGCTCTTGAAGCTGATGCGTTTAAGCGTGTGTTAAAAGGCGACCAAAATTACTTAATAGAAACACGACTAGTAAAAAAACTCTCAAATAAACATTTGAACAGCTATCAAAAGGCGATTGACGCGTTAAAAGCAGAGCCCGATCACTTTGCTGCCTATGAGTTTTATTATCGTTGTCGTTTAATTCAAGATTATATTAGCGGTATGACAGACCAATTTGCCTATGACGAATACCGCGCACTCATGGTGATAGATTAAGCGATTGTGGATAAATTGCCGGTCTGAGCTTAAAATTAATTAACTACTTGGGTAACCAGATTAACCTTACTGGTAAGAGAACTATGCCAATAAAAAAACTATCTATTTTGCTGTTTCTTATAAGCATGAGCTTTGCAACTAAAGCACAATACAATGAAGCAATGTGTATATTGTTAAAACAGCAAATGCATGAGTTTCGTTTTAACACCAGCAACAAAAATTATCGTTCTGCTGCTAGAAGCTTTGAAAAAAATTGCCAGAACCCAACGCCAGTGCATAACGAAGCGGCGCTTGAAAACATTGCTGAGCAGACAATAGACTCCCCCCCCGTTTCGGTTAATAAAGTGAATCGCTCAAACGGCCACTCCGGTGCTATTTTAGGCACCCCTGAAGAAACTGCAGCACCAGAAGCAAATGCTATTAACGAAAGCGAGCAAGCTGACACCACAGCTGAACAAGCTATCCTAACAAATAGAGTGAACGACGAGCCTGCTGCACCAGAAACTCCTCAGGTTGAGAGTATCCCTAGCAATGATTTAGCAACAATGCAGGAACAACCTAAGCAAAACGCTGCAGAGACTGTTGTTGAGCCGGTAATTGAGGCTATTAAAGAACCTACTGAAATCTCGCCTGAGTTCGAGCCACAAACACCAGTACAAGAGCCTGTTGCAACAGAAACAAATAATGCGCAAATAAATAACACTCCTCTTCCCGAGCCAACACCAGCGCCGGTTCAGAATAATGAAGTTAGCTCATCAAGTTCACTGTTAGTGCCAAGTTTAATCGTTTTACTCATTTTGCTTATCGCAGGATTAGTTATTGTTCGAATTCGTCAAAATAAACAAAACGATTCAGATTCAGAGTTAGCACAAGATTTACTCCATGCTCAGGCTATAAAAGCTGCAGCTGAGGCTAAAGCACAAAAAAATCAAAACGACTCAGACTTTTTAGCTCCTGAGCCAACACCAGAATTAAACAGCTCTTCAGCTTATGACAGTAATACTTCTGCGCCATATGATTCATTTTCTGCTTCTGAAAACCAGCAACCAGAAAAACAAGAAGACGATTTCACGAGCTTTAATGCAACAACAGAAGAGCAAGCTCCAACTGATGATACGTGGGCTGATCCAAATTACGCGCAAAATAAACAGAGCACGGCTTTAATAGATAATGAGCCAGAGCAAGCGGAAGAAAACGAGCCTGAAGAGCCTCGCTTTAGCTCGTCGTCATTTGGTTTTGACGAATACAAAGCACCAACTACTGATGATGAGCCAGCACAAGAGCAACCTGAAGAAAGCGAGCCTGAAGAGCCACGCTTTAGCTCGTCGTCTTTTGGTTTTGACGAATACAAAACACCAGTTACCGATGATGAGCCAGCACTAGATCAACCTGAAGCAAGCGAGCCTGAAGAGCCAAGCTTTAGCGCATCGTCATTTGGTTTTGACGAATACAAAGCACCAGTAACCGATGATGAGCCAGCACTAGAGCAACCTGAAGAAAACGAGCCTGAAGAGCCAAGCTTTAGCTCATCGTCATTTGGTTTTGATGAATACAAAACACCAAATACCGAAGAAAAGCCTAAACATGATGACGTACCCGAGTACGACTTATCATCATTAGTCAATGAGGATCTTTCATTCACTGAAGATTTTAATAAATCAGATCAAACACCTACACATGAAATCTCTGCAGATGATGATATTAGCGATGATGATTTAGCAAAAGCGTTGCAAGCACTTGAGTTAGAGTTGCAGGATGAGCCTGTAAGCTTTGACGATACCGAGCAAGACGACACCCCCACAATTTCACTAGATGAAAGCCATCAAGGTAAAGATGCTTATTCAGCTGATGAAGAAACGGCAGATCAGCAAAAAGAAGATGTACTAACAGACGATGAGCAAACCGATGAAAAACCCAAGAACCCATTTGCTAATTTGTCACTAGACCCAGCATGGGATCCAGAGTCAAACGAAAAGCCTGTTATTGAAAACAAAGCAAAACAGCCAAAATCACAAGCTTTAATTGACGCAGAAGAGCGCGCAAAAAAATTTAAAACTTACGATTAAAAACTCACCATGTAGCAAGGTAACAAGGCATCATTCCTTGCTACATGGAATTATTTAATTGACGCTCTTGATTGCATAAGCCAATGATAAACAAAAATTATTGAGAAAAAAGCTGTCAACGCAATGCAGCACAACACGATAATATTCGCTGGTAATATAGTTTCACTTGTACGGCTATATCGCTTTGACTCTTGCTGAGCAAGAATTTTTGCTCGCTCAGCTTTGCTTGGCAAAATAAACTCATGAAATGTGTCTGTTGGTTTTGCTTCTGAGCGGGTTGTTTGTACATTTTTTTGCTGCCATAGCATATCAAATTGTTGAAACTGAATTTGTTTGTTTTCGATACACCAATCTAAATTTTTAAGCTCTAACGCTTTTTCTATACACCGGGTGGGCATTACATAAAAACGCTCCCATGCCGCTTGTTTGCTGCTTAACGCTTGCGCTGTGAGAGGTTGAGATACTGAGCTTTCTAAATCAGAAAAATCTTTACGGTACAAAGCATTGGTTTTTTCAGCTATTTGCTCTTTGGTAAAACATGACTCAGAAATACGTGATGATAAATTATCAATACGTAATTTATAGACACTTATTTCATCAAGCAAATGGGCTTTACGAAGTGCAGATTGCAACTCTTTGCGTTCAGTTTGCATACGTTTACATTCATTCTGAGACTCAGTGGGCTGAGCTAACAAACATGCAGGAATAAACAGAAAAGCTGCAATTAAAATCCTTTTAAACATATATTTACGTCACTGTAAAAATTTAGAGGTACAGCGTATCATTTTGAATTAAAACTGCAACACTTCTTAGCCAATCATCCTAAAGAATTACTTTTTATTTCCCATTAATTTGGCTTGTCGCGATTTATAGTGTTGATCATCATATGCAAATTGCTTCTGCAGCCAGTCTTTAAATAATTGGACTTTTTGCCATTTAAAATGCTCTAAAGGTGCTGCAAGGTAATACTTGTACTGGCAATGGTATTCAAAATCAGGGTAAATCTCTAACTGCCCATGTAAAAGTTGAGACTCAATTAACCGCCGCCTAACCAAAGCAATTCCTTGTCCTGCAAGCGTAGCTTGAATCACCAATGCCGCGTTATCTATCTCAAGCGAGGGCAAAGCATCAGGGCTGACTGCAAGTTCATCAGCCAGCTTTAGCCAACCGCGCTCTGCATCTGGACAAATATCTTTTATTAATTTTTGCTCTAACACCTGATTTTTTAGTGACTTAGAAGTATCTATAGCCCCTGGTTTATAAGCCAAAAATAAACTGTCGTCACTGATGAGCTCACTATGCAAACCCGGGTAACTGCCTTGACCAAAACGAATACCTAAATCGACCTGCCCCGCTGAAAAGTCAGCAAGCTGATCGCTTGGTTCAATACGCACTTTGATATGGGGATACTTGTTTTGAAAGTCGCTAATTCGGCCAAGCAACCAACCACTGGCGAACGAAGGTAGCACAGTTAAGTTTAACGTATTTGGGTGGCTATCTTGGCTAACTGCCTGCACACCGGCCTGCAAATGGCTAAACCCCTTAAGTACATGGGGTAAAAGCTGTTCGCCTTGGCGAGTCAGCTCAACATAACGGGTATGACGAGTAAACAAGCTGCAATCAAGCTGTTGTTCTAACAAGCGAATTTGTTGGCTAACCGCAGCTTGGCTAACAAACAACTGCTCTGCCGCAAGCTTAAAGCTACCTAACTCTGCCGCGTGCTTAAAATACCAAAGGCTTTTTAATGGAGGTAACTGCATACGCTTTTATGGTTAATAAAAAATTAAGCATAGGCAATTTTTAATCGTTTGTCAGTAGTAGTAACACGAGTAATACTCATATTGCCAACCGCGACAAGAAAAGGACAAACACCATGAAATACTTACTTATTTTATTACTTATAGTTGCCACAAGCTTTAGTTATGCCAACCAACCCGTAATTACTCAGCTTGATACCGATGAAGGCTACCCTTATAAAAACTTAATTAAAAAAGTAGAGCGAGTAGAAATTCGCTATGTAGAAAACAGCCATTCGGTGACCTGCAAAGTCAATGTGCAAACACTGCATAACCAATACATGGGCAAAGAACAAACTGTCTCAGCCAAGCTATTTGCAAAACGCCCAATGGCCGCGTGTTTAACTCGCGAAAAAGCTAAGCAAATCCTGCATATGCTGTAACCATTTCAACCTTGTTAAACTAGGCTACGAATAGCTGTACTTCCCCAGTAGCCTAGTTTTTTCCTATCAAAGTGAAACGTGTTTCGTGGGTTTAAATTTAGAGACGAGCGATTTGCTAGATCTTTTTTCGAACCACAGAGGAAGACAAGGAGTTCTCTAAAGCGCAGCGCCTCTTATCCTCTTTGTGAGTATTGCTTTTCCTCTGTGCAGCGCGCAGCGCCTCGGTACCATCTGTGGTTCAAATATCTTTATTCACAAAGAGAACTGAATGAGAAGACAACGAGGAAACCCAAATTAACTTCACCAACCTTCTTCTCAGACGCAGCCAGTAACCTATTTATCGAGACTAACTTTTTTTCGAACCACAGAGGACATAGAGAGCACAGAGAAAGACAAGGAGTCCTCTAAAGCGCAGCGCCTCTTATCCTCTTTGTGCATTAAGTTTCTCAGTGTAGCGCGCAGCGCCTCGGTGAACTCTGTGGTTCAAATATCTATATTCACAAAGAGAAGTGAATGAGAAAACAACGAGGAAACCCAAATAACTTTATCTAGCCCTCTTCTCAGACGCAGCCAGTAACCTATTTATCGAGACTAACTATTTGCTAGATCTTTTTTCGAACCACAGAGGACATAGAGAGCACAGAGGAAGACAAGGAGTTCTCTAAAGCGCAGCGCCTCTTATCCTCTTTGTGAAATTACCTTCTCTGTGCAGCGCGCAGCGCCTCGGTGCCCTCTGTGGTTCAAATATTTTCATTCACAAAGAGAACTGAATGAGAAAACAACGAGGAAACCCAAATAACTTCACCAACCTTCTTCTCAGACGCAGCCAGTAACCTATTTATCGAGACTAACTGTTTGCTAGATCTTTTTTCGAACCACAGAGAAGTATGGACTCCCCTCCCACAGGGGGGTAACGTAATAAGCGACAAAACTTTTACAAAAGGAGTCCATACATGGTGAATCTTAACGTTATTGCGATTGATTTAGCAAAAAATAATTATCAAGTTTGTAA
>NZ_JAKGAW010000048.1:0-33494 GCF_021532475.1 Pseudoalteromonas sp. APAL1
GGAGCTTTTGGAACTGCTAACCATTATGTGTATTTAAAGTGCCCTGCTTCGTTTAACCGCTATGAATTGGAGTTAATAGCCAATCTATCATGGATGAGAGACTATAAAATGAGTTTAGAGGGTGATAATTTAATTTTTGAAAACGACTCAATGGAAGGTAAGACAGTACTTGATGTGAGTGAATTTTACTGCAAATAACCCTATAAAGATAAATTCTATTACAAACAAAAACAGCCACTTAAAGTGGCTGTTTTTCATTTACGCAATTAATTAAAGTGTTTCTTTAAACAACTTATAAATACGACGATATTCATCTAACCAGCTTGATGGTTGTACAAAACCATGCGGCTCAACTGGGAAGATAGCTGTTTCAAAGTTTTCTTTTTCAAGTTCAATTAAGCGCTGTACTAAGCGTACTGAGTCTTGGAAGAATACATTGTCATCAACCATAGGCGCGTTAATTAATAAATGGCTCTTCAGACCTTCAGCAAAGTAAATTGGTGAGCTCTTTTCATAGGCAATTGGATCAACATCTGGGTGGTTTAAGATGTTAGACGTATAAGGGCCATTATAGTGAGCCCAATCAGTTACCGGACGAAGTGCAGCACCTGCTTTGAATAAATCAGGTTGTGTGAATAGCGCCATAAACGTCATGAAACCACCGTAAGAGCCACCATAGGTGCCTACAGCTTGTGTATCAACGTTTGCGTTATCTGCCATCCAGCTTACGCCGTCTGCTAAATCTTGGATTTCAGGTGTACCCATTTGACGGTAAATAGCTGTACGCCAATCACGGCCGTAACCTTTTGATGCACGGTAGTCCATGTCCATTACTACGTAGCCTTCTGAAGCCAGTAGTGAGTGGAACATAAACTCGCGGAAGTAACCAGACCAACCCATGTGTGAGTTTTGTAGGTAACCAGCACCGTGGTTAAAGATAACCGCTTTACGGTTTTTACCTGTTTCGCCTTCTTTATAATCAGCTGGGTAATATACTTTTGCGTAAATTGGCTGATCAGTGTGGCTTGAAGGCACAGCAACAATCTTAGGTGCGATCAGTTTCTTCGCTAAAAACTCATCAGAAACCGTGTGCGTTAATTGAGTTGCTTGGGTATTTGCTTTTGCATCAGCAACATAAAGCTCAGGCGGCGACATAATTTTTGAGTGAGTTAGCAATAGTTTGCTTTCATCTGGGCTTAACTGGTAATCAGTCATACCATCAAGGTTGGTTACTTGCTCAGATTCACCGTTTGCAGGGTTTACACGATAGATTTCGTAAAGACCTGGGTGCTCAACGTTCGCTTTGTAGTAAATCGCTGAGTTATCATCCGTTAACGTTAAGTTTGAAACAACAAATTGGCCTTTAGTTAGCTGCGTTGCTTTACCATTAAGTGGCTTTTTATAAATGTGGCTGTAACCAGACTCTTCAGATAAGTAGTAAAGTGTGTCTGAGTTGTTCAACCAGCCAAAATCGTTGTATGCATAGTTAACCCATGCATCGTCATGCAGACGGTGCTGTGAAACAAGTTTGTTGTTTTGTGTATCAACAGTGGCTAACCAACGATCTTTGTTGTCCCATGCTTCAAGCATAAGTGCCACTTGTGAACCATCTGTGTTCCATTGGATTGCACTTTGGTCCCAACCCCAATCCATCATTAGATTGATGGCTCGCGGTGCTTTTTCAGACTTGTAAGTTTTGCCTTCGCGGGCGTAGTTTTCTTTTTTAACAGCCGCAAGTACGTCTTCATCAAAGCCAGGTAAGGTATCGAATGCAAGGGTTGTTTGCTCGCCTGATTTAAGGTCGATGTAGATAACATCTGAGCTGATTGGTTTTTCATCAGCAACACGACGACGTACTTTCTCAGCCTTTACACGTGCATCATCGGCAATGTAATTAGGCATGATATCGCCTTCGTCACGCCATGAACGGTTTTCTGTGGTTACTGCAACGAGTGCTTGGCCATTTGGTGAAAGCTGAACATCTGCTAAACGTTTGCCTTTACCTAAGTAAAACTGTGCATTAGCAATGCTGTCGTTTTGTTCGTTGATTTGTGCTTTACGCTCTTCACGATCTTTTTTGTTTTTGTGAGTCAGCGCAATGTAATCAATTAGTTTGTGCTGTTCTTTTGCAATGTAAGTGTCAGGCTCTTGTACACCTTTAGGTGCATCGTCTAGGTGTAAGTTTACTAATTCAACTTGACGACCCGTTGCTAAATCAACTTTATAAAATGCATTACCTTGACGAAAAGCAAGGCTACCATCAGTTAAAAACTGTGGTTTTGATTGCTGTGCGCTATCGTGAGTAATTTGAGTAATTTGCCCAGTGCTTAAGTTTTTAACGAAGATATTACCTTCAAATGCATAAGCCTGTTGCTTTTTATCTGCTGAATAAACAGCATTTTTAGCGCCTACAGTGTGTAGTTTATTTAACGCTAATTGTGATGCAGATTGGCTGTTAATTGCTTGAACGTATAAATCACGTAACTCATTGCCCTGTTGCTTTTGTGCATAAACGATGCTGTTAGAATCACCGTTCCAGAAAGCACGCTCAGGCTGACGACCTAACCAATCAGGGTGAGCCATTGCTTGCTCTAACGTGATTTCAGCGGAACCTGTGTCAGCAGGAGTAACAACAACGGGTGCTACATTGGTAACTTGTTCTTCAGAAGGCGTTGAGGCGGTTGATTGACAACCAGCTAGCATAAAGCTAGATGCGACTGCGAGAGCCACTAACGTTTTATTAGCAGTGGTTTTGAAATTCATAGTGCTTCTTTAGGGTAATTATAATTCGCCTTATTTAAGCAGAAGCACTGATGAAATAGCAATTTTTATAGGATAAACAGCCAAACTTTTCCGTTTAATAACAGCTTATTTCAATGTGATATCAAGCCATACCATACGATGATCAGAAGAGGCATTGCGATCCTCAATTAATCTGAATAACTCAGAGTTTTCTGTTGGCCAAAATACTCCGCCGTCATTTATTTCAATACCATAATTAGATGGCAGTACGTAATCGGCTCTGGCTTGCCAATAAGCGGTATAGTTTTTAGCATAATCTTCTTTATAAGATTCTTTAGCGCCTTTGCTTGTTGGCGTAAAAGAGGTATTCACTAATGGGTTTTTTAAAATCTGGTCTGTAGTATTTGGACGTGCCTTGCCCCCTTCTGGCGCAGCATTTAAATCACCAACAATTACAAAGCGGCTGTTCGCTTTTAAGCCTCCTTTTTGGCCTTTATCATCGTAAATGTAGTTAGCATTGTTGATGTAATCAGCAATTAAGCGCACTTCATCGTGGTTACGCTTACCGTTGCGGTCTTCTGGGCCATCGAATACTGGCGGCGTAGGGTGCGACGCAAGTAAATGAACTGTTTTGCCTTTTATATCAATAGGTAAGTCCCAAAATGATTTAGAGCTTAGGTGAATCGCTTGCCATTCTTCAGGAGAATACCAATCATTACCTGTTTTGGGGTCGATGGGCATTTGTGCATTTGGCATATCTTTGTATTTGAATGTTTGTAATGTTCGCGCTTTATCTAAATCAATAGGGTAGCGAGAAAGTACAGCCATTGCATAATGCCCTTCAAAGAAGCCAAAGCCGTGTGCGTCACCTTTGTAATGCCCCTTTACACCATCGTTATCTAAGTCAAATTCGGTAGGTAAACCGGTGTTGACTGGTGCGATAAAGTAATATGGGTAATCGATGGCAACCTGCTTATTTTGCGATACCTGCAGGTAGTTTTTACGAAATACGTTAATGCCTTTATCAGCATCAATATAGTCAAACTCATTAAGTAAAATAACATCAGGTCTTACTCGCTGAATTATTTCGGCAATGTTGCGAATTTGCTGGTGGTTGCTCGCTAATGCTTTGCTTAAAGCATCTTTATCAATAGCTTCGCCTTTTTTAGCATAGTTAGTTGCATCCATACTCACGTTAAAGGTAGCAACACGTAAATCTGCAGCCACTGCATTGTTAGCAAATACACCTACAGCCAGGGCTAAAGAGGAAGTTAATAAAGCGTTTTTCATGAAATAAATCCGTCTACTATAAGTAGTAAAATAATACTGCTGACAATGATCCATAAGATCATCGCCATGATAAAAGGTTTAATGCCTGCTTGTTTTAAGACTGAAATAGATAAGCCACTACCAATCAAAAATAAGGTCATTACCAAAATTTGTTTAGCACCAACATTGAGTGCATGCCAAAGTGTTTGATACTCAGGAAAGCTTGAATTAATCAGTGCAGCTGCTAAAAAACCAAATATAAACAATGGGATACTGGCTTTTTCATCTGATTTCCAAAACACACCCGCGATGCTTGTATAAGGTATGATCCACATTGCTCTGGTTAGTTTAATGGTTGTTGCAATAGCAAGTGCTGATGCGCCATAAGCAGCGGAAGCCCCCACTACACTACTGGTATCGTGAATCGCAAGTGCCGCCCAAACACCAAATTGCTGTTCAGTTAGGCCAAAATAATGGCCAATCATCGGGAACAACACTAAGCCAAGAGCGTTTAATAAAAACACCACAGCGAGTGATATCGCCACTTCGTGATCTTTGGCTTTAATCACCGGGGCCATAGCTGCAATTGCGCTGCCACCACAAATTGCTGTACCAAATGAGATAAGTACACCGGTGTTTTTATTTAACTTAAATAACTGAGATAAAATTTCGCCAAGACCAATAATCGCGGTAATACTGACAATTGTAAGCACAATAGAACTGCGCCCTACTTCTATTACTTGATTAAAATCAACAGCAAAGCCTAAGCCAATAACCGCTAACTTTAGCATCCATTTACTAAATTTTTGTGACTGAGCTGCAAATGGATTGCCTAAATTCATGGCAAATAGTGCACCGACTATAAGTGCCGTAGCAGAACCAACAAATGGCAAAGCAGATGCTAAAAAAAGCGTAATAAAAAGAAATTGTTTTGGGCGTTCAGCTATCACAACGGCACTCTGATTAGTTTGTTGGTTAATTTATGTACCAGAGGTGCGACAACAATAACGGTAGGAAATGCCACACAAAAAGCAAAAGCCCACGCTTTAAGCCAAATGGTTGTAATGTTATCGATTAAACCAACGTTAAAAATGCTGATCACTAAAGACATAAATCCAGACATAAACAGCGCCATAAAAAAGGCAAACACGACTGTTCTAAATCGAGGATGTAACATAACAAGCTAATATTAATATAAAAATATTAGTCTATAGGAAGAAAAACCTGACGCAAGTGCTTTGAGACAAGAGGTACAAAATTAGCGAAGTTTGCGCGTAAGGCCAAAAATTAAAAAGCCGAGATAAACTCGGCTTTTAAGAATTTAAACTGATTAGTTTAAAATAAGTTGGGTGCTGGTAGCAGCTACACCTGGGTAATCATGCTCTGGCAATATTTCAGCAAGTGCTGCTAATCGCTCACCTAATTGGTGAAGATTATTAGCAGATACGTTGATATGTCCCATTTTACGGCCTGGTTTAGCCGTTTTACCATACCAGTGGCTTGTAACATCTTGAGTAGCAAGTACTGAGTGTGGAATTGAAGGCTGTCCTAACACGTTGATCATAGCAGTAGGTCGAAGCAATTCTGTACTGCCTAATGGTAAACCTGCAACAGCGCGCATGTGGTTTTCGAACTGAGAGCAATGCGTGCCCTGCTGTGTCCAGTGACCAGAGTTATGAACTCGCGGCGCAATTTCGTTTACTAATAACGTACCTTGAACATCAAAAAACTCAATTGCTAATACACCCACATAATCAAGTTCATTTGCTAGCTTGTTAAACGCCAGCTCAGCTTGTTCTTGAATTGCAGCTTTTTCTTTACCTGCAACTGAAAGTGTAAGCACACCGTTAGTGTGTTGGTTTTCAGTTAATGGGTAAATTACTGTGTTACCTGCTTTGTCGCGTGCACCGATGATAGATACTTCGCGGTCAAATGGGATCATCTTCTCAGCAATAATAGAATGCGGTGCACTGTCGGTACCAGATGCAATGAAATCTGCCATTTCAGACCAGATTTGGTCAATTTGATCATCTGATTTTAAGCGCCACTGGCCTTTACCGTCGTAACCCGCTTGGCAAGTTTTGATCACAAGTGGCTTACCTAAACGCTCTACCGCAGCAATAAGATGTGCTTTTTCGGTAATTAGCTGATAAGGCGCGCACTCAACATTTGTTTTATCAAGTAATGCTTTTTCAAGTGCACGATCGCCACCTGTTTTAATCGCCGCTTTACCCGGGTAAAACTTGTTGCTTTGACAGCACAGTGTTAGTACATCATCAGGAATGTGTTCAAACTCTGCTGTAATTGCGTCTGCGCTATCAATAGCTTGTTGTAATGTACTGTTATGAACTTCACCGGTTAATGGGTGAATGATTTTTTCACTACCCACATCGTAGGCAACAACATTTAAATCAAGGGGTGCGCCCGCTAAGCTCATCATTCGAGCTAACTGACCCGCACCTAAAATTAGAATATTCATATTACTCTGCAGGATTAGGGTTAGCTAAGATAGTGTCTGTTTGTTCTTTACGGAATGCTTCAACTTTTGCGAAAATTTCTGGCTGTTGGCAACCTAAAATTTGTGCAGCTAAAAGGCCTGCATTTGCTGCGCCCGCTTCACCAATAGCAAGAGTACCTACCGCAACACCTTTAGGCATTTGGCAAATAGATAATAACGAATCTACACCATTAAGAGTTTTAGATTTAACGGGTACACCTAAAACTGGTAGTGATGTAAAGGCCGCTGCCATACCTGGTAAGTGCGCAGCACCACCGGCACCTGCAATAATAATTTTAATGCCGCGCTCAGCTGCAGTGCTTGCATAGTCGGCAAGTAATTGAGGGGTACGGTGAGCAGAAACAACTTTAGTCTCGTATTCAATGCCGAATTTTTCAAGCATTAACGCCGCATGTTCCATCGTTGGCCAGTCTGATTTGGAACCCATAATAATGCCAACAGTCATAAATACACCTCAGTAAATTGTTTTCTAAAAAGCGGACTTTTGTCCTTATTTTGTGGCGGGTATTATATACCCAAACCATCTCAAGATGCGAGTTTCAGTTGGAATTAAAAGCGATTTAGGCAAGGCATTGATTGCAAATAATAGTGGTTCTATTGTTAAAATCAAAAACGCAGTATAAATCGCTTTTAAACCAACCCTTTGGGCGTTTTACAGGCACTTACTCTCATCGTTGTTACTTCTTAAAAGGGACTGCCATTCCTACAAAGTAACGCCTTGATATTAAGCACCTGTGAAACGCTGAATTCTGCATCTTGAGGCGGCTTGGGTATATACCCAAACCATCTCAAGATGCGACTCTAGAAGCACAAAAAAGCCATGACATGCATGGCTTTTAATCACTCATAAACGAATTAAGCTTCTTTACTTGCTAGATACTCAGTATACGTACCCTTAAAGTCGATAACTTTGCCGTCTTTGATTTCCCAAATGCGGTTAGCAAGTGATGATACGAATTGTCTATCGTGTGATACGAATAATAAAGTTCCTTCGTATGCTTCAAGTGCTAAGTTAAGCGCTTCGATAGATTCCATATCCATGTGGTTGGTTGGCTCATCCATTAATAAGATGTTTGGTTTATGCATCATAATTTTGCCAAACAACATACGGCCTTGCTCACCACCTGAAATCACTTTTACTGACTTTTTAATGTCGTTTTGTGAAAACAGCATTCTACCTAAGAAACTACGAACAACTTGCTCGTCGTCGCCTTCTTGTTGCCATTGTTCCATCCACTGGAATAAGTTCATGTCTTGTTCGAACTCATCAGCATGGTCTTGCGCGTAATAACCAATATTAGCATTATCAGACCATTTAAATTCACCTTGTTTTGGTGCTAAGCGACCTGCAAGGGTATTTAATAATGTTGTTTTACCAACACCGTTCTCACCGATAATCGCAATACGCTCACCTACTTCAACTAAACCTTCAAGGCCACTGAAAAGCATCTCATCAAAACCTTGCGCTAAGTTAGTTAGCTCTAAGGCATTACGGAATAACTGCTTTTCTTGTTCAAAACGAATAAATGGGCTTTGACGAGAAGACGCTTTAACTTCTTCAAGCTGAATTTTATCGATTTGTTTAGCACGTGATGTTGCTTGTTTTGCTTTTGAAGCATTTGCAGAGAAGCGAGATACGAACTGCTGTAGTTCTGCAATTTGGCTTTTCTTCTTCGCATTTTCGCTCAGTAAACGCTCGCGGGCTTGTGTTGCAGCAAACATATATTCATCGTAATTACCTGGGTAAATACGAAGCTCGCCATAATCGATGTCAGCCATGTGCGTACATACTGAGTTTAAAAAGTGACGGTCGTGCGAAATGATGATCATGGTGCAGTCGCGTTGGTTTAACACGTCTTCTAACCACTTGATGGTGTAAATATCCAAGTTATTGGTAGGCTCATCAAGTAGCATGATATCTGGATCAGAAAACAGCACTTGTGCAAGTAACACACGCAGTTTAAAACCCGGTGCGATTTCAGACATAGGACCGTAGTGTTGCTCTGTACCGATGCCTACACCAATCAGTAGCTCACCGGCTTTAGCTTCTGCTGAGTAACCATCCATCTCTGCAAACTCAGTTTCAAGATCAGCTACTCGCATACCGTCTTCTTCGCTCATTTCTGGTAAGCTATAAATACGATCACGTTCTTTTTTTACTTCCCACAGCTCTTTATGACCCATGATAACTGTATCGATCACAGAAAACTCTTCATAAGCAAACTGATCTTGATTTAGTTTAGCAATACGCTCGTTTGGATCTGTACTGACATTACCTGAAGGTGGCTCAAGTTCACCACTTAGGATTTTCATGAAGGTTGATTTACCACAGCCATTCGCACCGATTAAACCATAACGGTTTCCATCGCCAAATTTTGCTGAAATATTTTCGAATAAAGGTTTAGCACCAAATTGCATGGTGATATTAGCTGTACTAATGATAGCGGTACCCTCCAGCGGGTAAAAAGTAAAAACAAATCTGCATGCAATTTTAAACTAAAGCCGCTTTGCACGCCATGATAGTTTAAATAAATCAACTCAGTAGTTTTACAAAATGACATACAGCACCTATGCTGAACTGCACATAAAATGAGCACGCTCACAAACGAATGTGAGCGCGCTCACTTTTTAAATAATCATTATAAAACAAGGAGTTTGTTAGCATGAGAAATAATAACACAGAACAGCGAATTTTAGATGCTGCTTGGTCATTATTCGAAAAAGAAGGGTTTTCTGACACCTCTACTAGACAAATTTCGGCGGCCAGTAATATTGCTGTGGGTACTTTATTTAATTATTTTCCAGATAAAGTTGCTATTTTAGAGGGCTGCTTAGAAAACAGATTTGCAGAAGTGTTGGAGCATGCTAAAGAAACAGACATCCACCGCCCTGCCCGTTTAAAAATAAGCCACTATGCACAGTATTTTTATCAATTCTATTGTACACACCATCAGTTTTACAAACCTCTTTTCAGCGATCGCTTGTTTAGTGAGTCGTTTCAGGAGCAGCACATAAGATTGATGGAATCATTAATATTTGCCGATCAACCGCATTTTAATAAAGTTAAAGCGGCCATTCTACTAGACTGCTATTTTATGACCTTATTGCACGGTTTATGCTCAGACAAACCCAATACAAAAGATATGCTAAAAACATTAAGTCAAAAGGTGTCCATTTTTTAGCTACACTAACTTATTGATAATTCAGTATAGTGAACTCAAAATGAATAAATATTCCACAAAACTGATATCTTTGTTGATTTTTTTTCACTTTTTACCCTATTTTAGCTCTGATAATCTCCTACTTTTGCAAAATAACACTTATTAGGGACGATGTATAAACAAGGATTTCTATGAAAAGAACTTACATAGCAACATTAATCGCAAGTATGAGCATGGTCACAATTAACAGTCATGCTATTGAGATATATAAAGATGATAAAAACAGTGTCACTGTTGGTGGCTTTATTGATGCCAGAGTGATCAGCACTCAAGGTGAGACTGAAATTGTAAATGGTGTATCCCGTATAAATTTGGATTTTAAACGCCAGCTAAAAAATGAATGGCAAGCCTTGGCATTCCTAGAGTGGGGAGTGAACCCTGTAGGTAATAGTGACATTGTTTACAATAATCGCTTTGAAACTGTGCAAGACGAGTTTTTATACAACCGTTTAGGTTATGTTGGTGTAAAACACGAAAAATATGGACGAATTACTGTAGGTAAGCAATGGGGTGCTTGGTATGACGTAGTTTATAACACAAACTACAGCCTAGTATGGGATGGCAATGCTGCTGGGGTCTACACCTACAATAAAGATGATGGAGCAGTAAATGGTACTGGTCGAGGCGATAAAGTACTGCAGTATCGTAACAACTGGGGAAATGTCCATATAGCATTGCAAACGCAATTAAAATCAGATGACTTTTATACCTGCGATATCGCCGATATTTCGCGTGCATCATGTCAGGCATTATGGGATCAAGGTAATAATGCTGCTCAGAAAGTTGAGTTTAATTCAACTTATGGTGCTGCCCTCTCCTACTATGCAACTGATGAACTGAAATTTACCGCAGGTGTAAACCGAGGCCAATTTGAGATTCTGTATGCTGGCGGGCGAAAACAATCAGTAACAGATCTAATTTATGGTGTGGGTATGACCTATGGTGATTTTAATAAACCTGGTTGGTATGCATCAGCGAATATAAATAAAAATGAAAACCATGATACTGATAATTTAGGTCGGTTAATTAAAGAAGCTGTCGGTTCTGAATCGTTAGTCAGTTACCGTTTCAATAACGATATTCGCACTTTCTTAGCCTACAACATATTTGATGCTGGTGACGATTACGTGATTCAACCAAACTTTAATGCTGATCCTAATGATGTATTTAAACGACAATTTGCTGTTTTAGGTTTGCACTACTTTTTGGGCGATGACACTATTTTATACATCGAAGCACGTAAAGATTTTAGTGACTTTTCAAGTAATGATGCTGAGCAAGAAGCACAGATGTCACAAACCGAAGATGATGGTATTGCCATCGGATTTAATTACACATTGTAATTGCATTTAAATAAAGCCCACTTTAGTGGGCTTTTATATATTCTAATTAATGTACTGCATACACATTTCCCTTTTGTCGCAATAACAACTAATAAGCGCTAATACTTAACAATCATCAAACTAAAAGACATCAAAATTCGTGGTTGTTATGTCTCAAAAGCTCAAGCTAATTCTACTTTCATCAATTTCTAGTGTTTCGTTTATGCTCTTTTACTGGCTAACTCATGTAAGAGCATCGGATATCGTATTAGGTATTAGCTCTGATTTATTTGCTGGTTTAGTAATGGGATTTGCTATCAGTATGATGCTAGTGACATTGAGAACATTTAAATTTAACAAGCATTGAGCGTTTTTTGAAAACAAACGTTTACCCTTGTTTGGTCATCTTTTTTCGGCACTACAAAAGATAACAATAAATTTGCGAGCCATTGATATTTGAATTCTAGATAGGAAAAGAGGATTTACATTATTCTGAATAAACAAATATTTTGATCATTTCAATTTATTACATGAGTAAATTATCCCCCTTTACACACCCACTTTGTATATTAGAAAGCTCAAATTATTGGTTATGCAGAGGTTTTAATAAGGCCAAATACAGTATGATGTGTTCTTATATAGCGAATTATTACTACATTGAATACTCACGATCTACTTTTGCAATGCGCGTTGTAAAAGCGCTGTACCATTTGTCTTTACCAAGTTGTTGGGCATTTAAGTGCTCTACGTTTTGTTTCCAGGCTTTAATTGATTCTAAGCTTTGCCAATACGACACAGTAATACCTAATCCATCACGAGCAGACTCCATGCCTAAATACCCAGGTTGTTGTTCTGCGAGCTCCACCATTCTATTCGCCACCTCTTCATAACCAGCGGTATCGTCAGATAAGATATTCGTAAAGATTACGGCGTAATAAGGCGGTTTTGGTGTATTCGCTATCTTGGCTATTACTTCCCTCTACTAGGTTCAAAGCCATCATAGCATGGGATTTCTGTGTTAAACGTATCCCAGTTTGCTTTAGAGCTCACAAAATTATGGCTTATCGGACGTTCGTTTATATCACTATCTAATAAACCTAGGCGAATACGTAAGCGGCTTGGGTCATCTTTATTTTCGCTATAAACTGGGGTGCCACAGCTGCTACAAAAATAGCGAATTCTACCGGGTTTAAATTCAAACGCACTTAGATGCTGCCTGCCTTCTGTTAGGTAAAACCATCTCGTTGAATAAAGCCGTTGGTTGCGTAAGCTGTGCCAGAGTTTTTACGACACAACGAGCAATGACAATGAATAATTGAGTCTATACCACCAACAATCGTTACTTTTACTTTGCCGCACAAACAACTTCCTTTATACATAGTCCCTCACAAGGTTAAAGCTTAATAGCCGCGATGCTTCCAAAAATCAGTGGCAGTGCCTTCGGCTTCCTTTAATAAGTTAAAGGATTTATCGGCAATTATATGGCCATTTAACTCAATAGTCATGCGCCAAATACCTACTTTATTATCAACAGGTGCCCATATAGTATCACCTAAGTAAAACTGCCAATCGTTTGTTTTAACGTACTGTTCACCCTCAAACGGCGGCATAATATCGCCATCCTCATCGGGGATATCTGGGTGGTAAACGCAAAACTTAATTTTTTGTCCTTTGGCCTTTTTAATGTTAACAATAAAGCCAAATTCAATATCTAACTGTGCAGGAACGTCTGTTGTAAATTCGGTGATTTGAGGCAGGTCTTTCTCTTTTGCATCCCAATGACTGTAAATGCCGTAACTTTCAATACTGGTAATTGGTTTGGCTTTTGCCATAGTTGCAAGCGCTCCTTTTTAAAAAATGAGGCGCTATTTTATAGTAGCAACTCTAGCAGAACAAGATTGTACTATTATAGTAATTAGGTAACATATTTTATCCAGTGAGCGTCATGCTGTTGAAAGCCGCATTTTGTTAAAAGCTTAATACATGAACTATTATTTGGGTTAACTAAAGCTACAATAGTGTTTAGCGGCGCTGGTACAAAGGTTGTCAATTTTCCAAATAACATGGCTAATACCTTTTGCATTATCCCCTTGCCAAAGTATTGCGATGACAATTCAAATCCTAAAATACCCTGCCCGTTAATTATGTTAAATATGCCAACACTACCAATAACTTGGCCAGTACTTCGCAAAACGATAACCAACCGAATACCTTGTTGATTATAAAAACTCTCTATGTCGCCTTGAATAAAGTCGTAAACGTCACCTTTGGTTATGTCAGCACTGTAATCATTAAAAGATTGAACATGGGGATCTTTTAAAATATCCCAAATTGCTTGGCAATCTTTGTGTCGAATTGGGCGTAAGTCAAAGGCTAAGTCATTGTGGCTTGACACGGTAATTACTTCTTTTTCTTTATGAGCTGACATTATTGTCTTACTATAAGGGCAAATACAAGCAATTAGGTTAAGTTCGATGAGTGAAGAGTTTAAAGTAATTCAACCTACCACTACAGTGTATTGTAAAGAACGCGGCGAAGGCTGGACTTTAACAGGGATCACCAGCATTGATGAGCATACTTCTGTGATGTTCGATGGCGTAAGGTATACATTACCAGCCCGTGAAATTGTTGAGGTATTATTACCGCAACAGCTCGAGCGAGAGAAAAACCAACAATAAAAAAAGCCAGCATCAAGCTGGCTTTTTCGTGTTTAAAATTAGCGTAATGCGTTAATACGCTCATCAAGTGGTGGGTGCGATGAAAATAACTCAGCAACACCTTTACCGCTTGCAATACCAAACGCCATCATTGAACCTTCTAGTTGTGATGGGTGGTTTTGTTTTAAACGCTCAAGGGCGCTTCGCATTTTATCTGCACCTACTAGCTTAGCTGCACCCGCATCCGCAGAGAACTCGCGTTTACGGCTATAGTAAGCAACTATCATACTTGCTAGAACACCAAATAGCATTTGGAAAATCATATCGAACAAGAAGTATGTCCAGCTACTACCGCCCTCTTCTTCATCACTATTAAGGAAGTTATCAACAATACCTGCCAATACTTTCGCCATAAAGATAACAAATGTATTCACTACACCCTGAATAAGGGTAAGCGTTACCATGTCACCATTTGCAATGTGTGACACCTCATGAGCCAATACCGCCTCGGCTTGATCTTGGTTCATGTTGTGTAATAAACCTGTGCTCACAGCCACCAGCGAGTTGTTCTTACTTGGGCCGGTTGCAAATGCGTTCATTTCAGGGCTATCGTAAATAGCCACTTCTGGCATCGCGATACCTGCTTTTTTCGCTTGCGCTGCTACCGTCGAAACTAACCATTGTTCTGTTTCAGAACGAGGCTGTTCAATAACATGTGCACCGGTTGATTTTTTTGCCATCCATTTCGACATAAATAACGAAATAAACGAGCCACCAAAACCAAATACGGTTGAAATAACTAAAATGCCGCCTAAACTGCGATGGCTAATACCCAGTACGCTCATCACAATAGACAACACAATACCTAACACTAGCATTACCGCTAAGTTAGTCAGTAGAAACAAAAATACACGCTTCATAAAAACCTCAGAATAAACATACCAATTGTATTAACTAACGACATGGTTAAAAATCGTTAGTTAATAAAATTATCTGGGCGTACTACCAACTTAGTTTAGGGCTAATGCAATTGGTTGCAAGGAACTAATTGCAACCAATTGTGACAGAGTATGTCAAAAGTAACAACTCAATTATTATGGGTTCATAGATAAAATTTCAAGTAAGGTTTTGTAAATTTCTAATTTAGGGGTGCCGTCTGTATACGGACTAATCGCTAAAAGCGGGAAAGGTAATGCTGATTTTAGTGTTTCTAAATTGGCCTCTTGTTCACGCATGTTTGGGTCTACATGATTTGCTATCCAACCCACACAATTTACACCGAGCGCTTTAAAGTGAGAAGCTGTCAATAGTGCGTGATTAAGGCAACCAAGCTTCATGCCTACTACTAGAACAACATCAAGGTTTTGTGATTTAACCCAATCGCAGAGTAAATCGGTTTCGTTGATAGGTAAACACCAACCACCTGCACCTTCTGTAAGAATATAATCGGTATTGAGTTCTTTTAAGTTCGCATAAGCAGCATCAAGCTTATCAAATGTCAGCCTGTCCCCTACTTGGGCTGCAGCAATATGTGGTGCAATGGGTGGCTCATAGGTAAAGGGATTAACTATGTTATATTTAACCCCAATTGATGAGCTTTCCATTAAGGTTAATGCATCATCATTCACTAGTTGACCAAATGCTTCTTCTGCACCTGCTGCAATAGGTTTAAAACCAACCGCACGCTGTTTATGTTGCGCCAGTAAGTTTAATAATAAACTGGTGACATGGGTTTTTCCGGCATCGGTGTCTGTACCCGTGATAAAAAATTCTTTCATTTTTGAGTTAATTCTATTTTTCTAGTTCTAAAAGGACAACTTGATAGCTCACTCTAGCATGCCCATCAACCAGAGGGTATGCCTTACAAACACTATTAAGTGCCTGCCTCGTTAATAACCCTTGGCGTTTTTTCTTAGTTTGCAATGAGGTAGCACCAATCGCTTTTATCGAGCGCAGTGCTTCTAAGGGAGAATTATAGGCGTCTATATAACATCTATCGGCTGCAAAATTCAGTTTAAACCCCGCCAATTTTGCATACTCAATAATGTCACTAGCACTATGAAACTGATTAATATGGTTTTGCTCATCTAAACAAGCAAAAGCCTGTTTGATCTCTTTGAGCGATCCATCTACTACACAGCTTAAATAAAGCTTTCCGCCTAGTTTTAATGCACAAAAAAGGTTGTTGAGCAATGCTTCGATATCAGCAGACCATTGCATTGCAAAATTACTAAACACACAATCAAGGGAGTTTTGCTGTAATGGTAGGTTATCCATATCAGCACATACTTTTAAACAACTTGAGTTTTGCTCTGTGCTTAGCATGGAATGACTTAAATCCATTGCCATTACAGTATCAAAATGTGTTTTAAGTATTGCCGTGTTAACTAAAGGCCCAGCACCTAAATCAAGGCAAGTACCCTGCTGATGTTTACTTGCCATCATTTTAAATAAGTGCGCAGCCGCTTGTTTTTGAACATTAGCATGGCTCGCGTAATTTGCAGCCGCTTTTGAGAACTTAGTTTGTGTTGTTAGCTTATTACTGTCTTGAAAGCTTAAAGGTACTTGCAGTTGAACACTCATAAACACTCCACTAGCGAATCAACCAGCTGTTTTATATCATCTGGAAGATGTGCGCTACTTATGGTGATCCGAAGCCGTGCGGTATTAAAAGGTACCGTGGGCGGTCGAATAGCGGTTAACCATATGCCTTTTTCTTTAAGCTTATTAGCAACAGCAAGGGTGTGTTCTGCATCCCCTAATACCAGAGGTTGTATAGCTGTTTTAGATTCCATTAATGCTAAGTTACGCTCTTTGGCAAGCGCTCTAAAGTAGGCAATATTATCTGTAAGCTGAGAGCGTCTCTTATCTGCTTTTAGTAACTTTTCGAGTCGTTCAAGAGTACAACTAGCCATCAGCGGAGACATTGCTGTTGAATAAATGTATTCACGATTAAACTGCAGCATGTAATCAATCATTCGCTTTGATGCAAGCAGGCAAGCACCACTACTTGCCAGTGCCTTGCCAAAGGTGATGATCAGTAAATCTGGTTTGAAGGTTTCACAACTTCCTAAACCTTGCTCACCCAATACGCCAAAGCCATGGGCGTCGTCAATCATCAGCCAGGCATTGTATTGTTTAGCTAGTTTACAGAGTGCTTCAATGGGGGCTTGATCGCCATCCATCGAAAATACCCCCTCGCTTACTATGAGCTTATGCTTTGACTTTGATTTTTGTAACCGAGATTCTAAATGCTTAAGGTCGTTATGATTAAACCGCACCATGGCAGCACAAGAATGAAGGCCGCCATCAATTAAGCTGGCATGATTAAGCTTATCTTGGAAGATTGCCGATGATTGCGCCACGTTTTTATCTTGAAACAACGCTTTTAATACACTGCTATTAGCACTAAATCCGCTATTAAATAACATGGCGCTTTCATAGCCTAATAACTCGCATAAACGCTGCTCAAGCTGTTGCTGTGGTTTGTTATAACCATTCACTAGCGCTGAACTGTGGCTACCTAGTTGCTGCGCTTGTATTTCGATAAAATCATCTGCAAAACCAAGGTAGTCATTACTGGCAAAATTTAAATACTGTTTACCTGCAACCTGAATAAAGCGCCCGCTTGATTGCTCTACAAGTTGACGCTTTCTCAGTAATGCATCAGCTTTACGCTCAACAAGATGCTCGGCAATAAAATCAAAAGCCATTTAAATGTTACGCTTCGTAAAATAGTTCTGATGTTGCTTTATCAGCAACTTTTGATGAAAGTGATGCCTCTACTGCTTCATCAGAATAATCTTCACACCTTTCTGGGTTAATGCCTAATTTTTTAATCAGCATCATGTCAGCATCTGCTTCTGGGTTTTCTGTAGTCAGTAGTTTATCACCGTAGAAAATTGAATTAGCACCAGCAAAGAAACACATTGATTGCATTTGTTCATTCATCGCCGTGCGACCAGCAGATAAACGGACATAGCTTTTTGGCATCATGATACGTGCGACAGCAATGGTACGAATAAACTCAAAATGATCTAAATCTTCAACATCTTCAAGTGGCGTGCCTTTTACCTTAACCAACATATTAATTGGCACACTCTCTGGCTGCTGCGGCAAATTAGCTAATTGCATTAATAAACCAAAACGGTCAGCTGCCTGCTCGCCCATACCAACAATACCACCAGAACACACTTTCATTCCGGCATCACGCACGTTATCTATGGTATTTAAACGGTCTTGGTAAGTACGAGTTGTAATAATCTGTTGGTAATATTCTGGTGATGTATCAAGGTTATGGTTGTAGTAATCAAGACCCGCGTCTTTTAAGGCATGGGCTTTTTCATTATCAAGCATGCCAAGGGTCATACAGGTTTCAAGCCCTAACTCTTTGACTTCTTTTACCATTTTCTCGATATATGGCATGTCACGATCTTTTGGATCAGACCAAGCGGCCCCCATACAAAAGCGCGTTGCACCCTTTTCTTTAGCTGCACGTGCTTGCTCTACCACTTTTTCAACTTCCATTAGGCGTTCACGCTCTAAATCCGTTTTATAATGACCAGACTGAGGACAATATTTACAGTCTTCTGGGCAAGCACCCGTTTTAATCGATAATAAAGTAGAAATTTGTACTTCATTTGGGTTGAAGTTTTCACGATGAACACTGGCCGCTTTGAATAATAAATCATTGAACGGCATTTCGAATAATGCTTTTACTTCTTGGTGGGTCCAATCGTGACGGACAACAGCGTGCTCCATAATAGTCTCTTTTTTTAAATTAATGGGACGGTATGATTGGCTAAGTCTACGAGTTGACGTAACATTGTCAACGAACAGGAGGCTATTAAAGTTTACATATGAACAAAAAACAATCTATAGATCTAAATTTTGACCGCGAACATATTTGGCACCCTTATACATCAATGACTAATCCTTTACCCGTTTATCCAGTAAGTCATGCTCGTGCTAACCGCATTTTTTTAGAAACGGGTGAAGTATTAATTGACGGAATGGCATCGTGGTGGAGTGCTATTCATGGTTATTGCCATCCGGTTTTAAATGAAGCAATAGCCACACAACTAAACAAAATGAGCCATGTTATGTTCGGTGGCCTAACACATCAGCCCGCTGTTGAACTGTGTAAAAAGCTCGTTAGTATGACGCCACCCTCACTTGAAAAAGTGTTCTTAGCCGACAGCGGTTCTGTCAGTGTTGAAGTAGCAATAAAAATGGCTCTTCAATACTGGCTGAGTAAAGGACATACTGGTAAACAAAAACTAATGACGCCGCTTAAGGGCTATCATGGTGACACCTTTGCTGCCATGAGTGTCTGCGACCCTGTAAATTCAATGCACAGTATGTACTCTGGTTTTTTACCTGAGCATGTTTTTGTTCCTGCTCCAAGTGCTAAGTTTAACGGTGAGTTTAGTTCTACAGAGGCTGAAAACCTAGAAAACTACTTTGCAGCTCACCACCAACACGTTGCGGCATTTATAATTGAACCCATTGTGCAAAATGCTGGGGGTATGAATTTTTACCATCCCGATTACTTAAAACATCTACGCATACTTTGCGATAAGTATGATGTTTTACTTATTTGTGATGAAATCGCCACAGGCTTTGGCCGCACAGGTACCTTGTTTGCTGTTGAGCACGCCGACATAGAACCAGACATTTTGTGTATTGGTAAAGCATTAACGGGTGGCATGATGACACTTTCTGCAACCTTAACCACCAGCAAAGTTGCTATTGGTATTAGTGAAGGTGAAGCCGGAGTGCTTATGCATGGCCCTACTTTTATGGGTAATCCATTAGCATGCGCAACTGCCTGCGCCAGTATTGATTTACTGCTCGAACAACCTTGGCAAGAACAAATAGCACATATTAACCATGTACTCACAGAGCAGCTTGCTAAATGCAAACAACTTGATGACGTAGCAGATGTTCGTACCCTAGGTGCAATTGGTGTTGTAGAGCTAAAACGTAATGTTGATGTGGCAAAAATTCAACGCTTTTTTATAGAGCAAGGTGTGTGGATCCGTCCATTCGGTAAACTTATTTACCTAATGCCACCTTATATAAGTGATCTGCAATGCCTAACGAAGTTATGTGATGCTATATTCGCAGCTATTGATCAACAGGCGTATTGATAAGCATTAAAAAAGGAAGCCAATGCTTCCTTTCTTATTCATACTTTACCATTCAAACATATACGCCATTTTACTTATGGTTCGTAAAGGAACATTGTGTTCACATCGTTTAGCATAAAGATGCTGCAATGATTTATCTTTAATCTCACCAACAATCACTTCTTTTACTTGATAACCAAGGGCTGTAGCCGCTTGCGCGTAGGCGATAAACTCCCACTTTTTAATATTGGTGTTATCAACAATTACCAATGGGATTTCTTCTGCTAAAGCATTAATAAACCGCGCAAGGTTCAAGTTGTGATACTCAGGAAGCTTGTATTTATCAAATTGATACACACCTTCGCTGTTATAAAAATAATCATCTGTTGCGCAAACGACATACTCACTTTCGTTACCAGCAACTAACTCATCAGCTAGGCTTTGCGCATAATATGATTTACCCGAGCCGGGTAAGCCGCGAAGAATAAAAACTTGTTTCATAGCACCTGTAATACAATAAAAAATAAAAACTAAAGGACAGTTATCCTGTTGAGAATTGTTAATAATGCCACAAAATAACCAATTAGCGCAGTGAGAAATTAAATTATCACGAATTTTACGCAAAAAACCGCTGTTATTTTGTTCAATTGAAGAAAAACTAGTAAAGAGTATGTCTGAATAGTTTTTTTATTTGATTTACGAAGGTAATATAGTCGATTCAAGTGCAATGCACAGCATTATTATATTAGGCAACTTATATCATTGGAGTGAAGATGAGCCATTTAGCGATTTCAGAGCTATTAGAAGGCAAGGTTGCGGTTGACAGCCAAGTAACAGTAAAAGGCTGGATCCGTACACGCCGCGATTCAAAAGCAGGAATTTCATTTTTAGCCGTTCATGACGGTTCGTGTTTTGATCCTATTCAAGCGGTAGTACCTAATTCACTCAATAATTATGATGAAGTAACACGTTTAACTGCTGGTTGTTCAGTATCCGTCACGGGTATTCTTGTGCCTTCAGCGGGTCAAGGTCAGTCTTTTGAAATTCAAGCTAACTCTGTTGAAGTATTAGGTTGGGTTGAGAATCCAGACACCTACCCTATGTCGGCTAAACGTCACAGCATTGAGTATTTACGTGAACACGCACACCTTCGCCCTCGTACTAACATTATGGGCGCGGTAACACGTGTACGTAACTGTTTAGCTCAAGCGATTCACCGTTTTTACCACGAGCAAGGTTTCTACTGGATCAGCACACCTATCATCACTGCAAGTGACTGTGAAGGCGCTGGTGAGATGTTCCGTGTATCAACTTTAGATATGGAAAACTTACCGCGTACAGATAAAGGTGAGATTGACTACAGTGAAGATTTCTTCGGTAAAGAAGCGTTCTTAACTGTATCTGGTCAGTTGAATGGCGAGACATACGCATCGGCAATGTCAAAAATCTATACTTTTGGCCCTACTTTCCGTGCTGAAAACTCAAACACATCTCGTCACTTAGCTGAGTTTTGGATGGTTGAACCTGAAGTTGCATTCGCAGATTTAGAAGACATCGCGAAACTTGCTGAAAACATGCTTAAATATGTTTTCAAAGCAGTATTAACTGAGCGTCGTGATGATATGGAATTCTTTGCACAACGTGTTGAGAAAACAGCTATCTCTCGTTTAGAAGAATTCGTGACTAAAGATTTCGCACAAGTTGATTACACTGATGCTATCGAAATTTTAAAAGCATGTGGTAAAAAGTTTGAGTTCCCTGTTGAATGGGGTGTGGATTTACAATCTGAGCACGAACGTTACCTTGCTGAAGAACACTTTAACGCGCCAGTAGTTATCAAAAACTACCCACGTGATATCAAAGCGTTCTACATGCGTCAAAACGAAGACGGTAAAACAGTGGCAGCGATGGACGTAGTTGCACCAGGTATTGGTGAAATCATCGGTGGTTCTCAACGTGAAGAACGACTAGATGTATTAGATAAGCGCTTAGAAGAAATGGGCTTAAACAAAGAAGACTACAGCTGGTACCGTGACCTACGTAAATACGGTACTGTACCTCACTCTGGTTTTGGTCTAGGTTTTGAGCGTTTAGTTGCTTATGTAACAGGTATGGGCAACGTTCGTGACGTTATCGCCTTCCCTCGTACTAAAGGCAGCGCGACATACTAATCAGTATCGCCTAGCAAATAAAAAGCCGCTCTCGAGCGGCTTTTTAGTTTTTCTTTTGTACAGATGTAATATCGACAACTCTATCTCCTTCAAAGGTGATAGATACTAAATACTCACCGCCAATTGAGCCTTTAAGCTTATAAGACCAAGTTTCTACCTTTTGACCTGGCTTTATATTACCGCCTGTATCAATACCTAAACTTTGCACGTCTTTGAGTAAGGGAGTGCCTAATTTATCTAAAACTTCAATTTTGCTCATGTCTTTAAGTACAAGATCTCCATCAGATAACCTAAAACTGCTGCCAGCAAAGGCTAGTAAAGGACAGAATAAAAAACATAAAAATAAAAGGTTTTTGAACATGGTTCTTGCCTTAAAATAACATTGAAATGTGATTCTGGATTATGAAGTTATAGTTTAATTTTAGAATGTAAAATCCCTTTAGCCAATATCCGAAAGGTTAGATGAAGCAAGCATGAAAACTTCTAAACTATCGGTTTATTGAAAAACGGTTTATGTATAACGTCCTTTCCAGCTCGTGTTTTTAAATTATCATAAAAAAAGCTGCGCACCTAAAAGGTGAACAGCTTTTAACAACCAGAATCGTTATGAATTACAGAGCGCTTTCAAGCTCAGGTAACACATCAAATAAATCAGCAACTAAACCATAGTCAGCGACTTGGAAAATTGGCGCATCAGGGTCTTTGTTGATGGCAACAATCACTTTAGAGTCTTTCATACCCGCTAAGTGTTGAATCGCACCACTGATACCTACAGCAATATATAAGTCTGGGGCAACAATTTTACCGGTTTGACCAACCTGCATATCGTTTGGCACAAAACCCGCATCAACAGCAGCGCGTGAAGCACCAATTGCTGCGCCTAGTTTGTCAGCAATACCATTCAATAACGCAAAGTTTTCACCATTTTGCATACCACGACCACCAGAAATAACCACAGGTGCAGCAGTCAGCTCTGGGCGTTCTGATTCAGTTTGTTCTTCTGATACAAACTCACTCAAACCAACAGAGCCTTTACCTGTAACGCTTGTTACAGCTACCGGTGCTTGCTCTGATGCAATATCAAAGCTACTAGCACGAACAGTGATTACTTTTTTGCTATCCAGAGATTTAACTGTGGCAATCGCATTACCTGCATAAATAGGACGTTTAAATGTATCAGCATCAATCACATCGATGATTTCAGAGATTTGCGCAACATCTAAAAGTGCTGCAACACGTGGCATAAAGTTTTTACCCGTTGTTGTAGCGCTCGCGACAATGTGTGAATAGTTATCTGCTAAAGATAAAACCAGATCCGCTAGGTTTTCAGCAAGCTGATGTGCGTAAGCGGCATCATCAGCAATCAGGACGCTGCTAACACCTGCAATAGATGCTGCTTGCTCACTCATTGCAGATAAGTTTTCGCCTGCAATGAGTAAATCTACATCAAAGCCTAGTTTAACAGCAGCAGTAATCGTTTTATTGGTTTCAGGCTTTAGAACACCTTTGTCGTGTTCGGCTATCACTAATGTTTTCATTTAGATCACCTTCGCTTCTGTTTTTAACTTTTCTACCAATGTCGCAACATCTTCAACGATAATGCCACCACTGCGTTTTTCTGGCTCGTTTACTTCAACCAGCTGCACGCGAGGCGTAAGGTCTACACCTAAGCTATCAGCAGCAATTACATCAAGTGGTTTACGTTTTGCCTTCATAATATTTGGCAATGAAGCGTAACGTGGTTCATTTAAACGTAAATCTGTCGTTACGATAGCAGGTAGTTTAAGAGCGACTGTTTGTAAACCACCGTCCACTTCACGCGTAACATTAACTGTACCCGCTTGTACATCTACTTTAGATGCAAAAGTACCTTGGCCACGACCTGTTAAAGCAGCAAGCATTTGACCGGTTTGATTGTTGTCAGAGTCAATCGATTGCTTACCTAAAATAACTAGCTCAGGTGATTCTTGCTCTACAATCTTGCTCAGTAATTTAGCAACATGTAAAGACTCGAGCTTTTCTTCTGTTTCAATATGAATGGCTTTATCGGCACCGAGTGCTAAGGCCGTACGTAATTGCTCTTGAGATGATTTATTACCAATAGTCACAGCAACAACCTCAGTGGCCGTCCCTGCTTCTTTTAAACGAATAGCTTCTTCAATTGCAATTTCACAAAACGGGTTCATCGCCATTTTTACATTAGCTAGATCAACATCCGTTTTATCGGCTTTAACGCGTGCTTTGACGTTGTAGTCAATTACTCTTTTAATTGGAACGAGGACTTTCATCGTGACTCCATCAATTGTGTGTTCTCAAAGTTGACCTTCGCGTCAACTTATTTATTTTATGAATTCAGACTACTTCCTGTTGACGTAAACGTCAACCTAAAATAACCTTAAAGTATTCACAGCCTGTAACGTTTCATTTGCAAGTATGAAATAAGGTTCTTTACAGCAGGTCCGTCACCGAGAAGAGGTTTATATGGTCGAACGCGAAACCATGGAATTTGATGTAGTCATCGTAGGCGCAGGCCCAGCAGGTTTATCAACTGCGATTAGATTGGCTCAACAAGCACAAGAAAAACAACAAGAATTAATGATCTGTGTGGTAGAAAAAGGCTCTGAGGTGGGCGCACACATTTTATCTGGTGCCGTTTTTGAAACCAAAGCACTCGATGAATTACTACCCGATTGGCAGTCATTAGGCGCACCGGTTACTACAAAAGTAACGCAAGATGATATTTACTGGTTTAATAACAGTGAAAAAGCCACCAGCATCCCCCACTTTGCGAGCCCTAAAACATTCCATAACGAGGGTAATTACATTGTTTCTATGGGTAATGTATGTCGCTTTTTAGCTGAACAAGCTGAAAACTTAGGGGTAGAAATATTCCCAGGCTTTAGTGCGCATTCTTTAATCATTGAAGACGAGACAGTAAAAGGCATTATCACTGGCGATATGGGCCTTGATAAAGACGGCAACGAAAAAGACGGTTATATGCCGGGTATGGAGCTTAGAGCAAAATACACCGTATTTGCTGAAGGCTGCAGGGGTCATTTAGGTAAAGAGTTAATCAAACACTTTGCCCTTGATAAAGATGCGTCACCTCAACATTACGGTTTAGGTTTCAAAGAAATATGGCAAATCGACCCGAGTAAACATAAAGAAGGCACCGTTGTACATGGCACAGGCTGGCCATTAACCGGTGATACCAGTGGTGGTGCGTTTATGTATCACAGCGACAACAACCAAGTAGTCGTAGGCTTAATTGTTGACCTTAACTACTCAAACCCACATTTAAGCCCGTTTGATGAATTCCAACGTATGAAGCATCACCCTGTCTTTAAAGATGTATTAGAAGGCGGTGAGCGTATAGCCTATGGTGCAAGAGCCATTGCCAAAGGTGGCCTGCGCTCATTACCAAAAATGCACTTCCCGGGTGGTTTACTTGTTGGTTGTGATGCCGGCACATTAAACTTTGCGAAGATCAAAGGTAACCATACCGCAATGAAATCAGGCATGGTCGCTGCTGATGTGATTGTAGCAGCCCTTAGCGACGGAAAAGAAAATACCGATTTAGCAGAATATAAAACGGCCTTTGAACAAAGCTGGGCGTATAAAGAGCTCTATCAATCGCGTAACTTTGGCCCTGTTATGCACAAATTGGGTAAGTTCTTAGGGGGGGCTTATAACACTCTAGACCAAAACCTATTTGGTGGCAGCTTACCGTTTAACTTTGAAGATAACATGCCAGATCATGCCACCTTAGTTACTGCTGATCAGGCCGAAAAAATCGACTACCCAAAAGCAGATGGCAAACTAAGCTTCGATAAACTTTCATCGGTGTTTTTATCAAATACCAATCATGAAGAATCGCAACCATGCCATTTAAAGATAAAAGATAACTCGATTCCAATTACAGTGAATTTGGTGCAATTTGATGAACCAGCGCAACGCTACTGCCCTGCTGGCGTATACGAAATACAAGAAGTCGAAGGTGAAAAACAGTTTGTGATTAATTCGCAAAACTGTGTGCACTGTAAAACCTGTGACATAAAAGACCCAAGTCAAAACATTACTTGGGTAACACCTGAGGGAGCTGGCGGACCAAACTACCCAAATATGTAATAACTAACGTTACTCATTTAATTAAAATTCATCCTAAATTGCAGGGGCTTCGGCCCCTTTTTTAGGCTATGCTTAAGGTCTGTTTACCTTTACAGATTAAGACGTTAAAGGTGAACTGATATTAGTCGTGATTAAAAGTGAGTAAAATATGCCGTCTTCAAGTGTAACCTTTCGTTTTTTAGCTGAACCTACCGATGTAAATTTTGGCGGTAAGGTTCATGGTGGTGTGGTAATGAAGTGGATTGACCAAGCCGGATACGCCTGTGCTGCAGGTTGGAGTGGTCATTACTGCGTTACTGTTTCAGTAGCGGGTGTAAAGTTTCAGCGCCCTATTTTGGTTGGCCAAATTGTCGAAGTGAAAGCAAGTATTGCTCACACAGGTAAAACCAGCATGCAAATCTTTATTCAAGTCCGCTGCGGTGACCCAAAAACACAAAACCTAGTTGAAACCAATCATTGTGTTATTAGTTTTATTGCGATGGATGAAGCAGGTTACCCAATCGAAGTACCTTCTTATACCGCTGTGACTGACGAAGAAAAGAAAATTGAAAACTATGCGATAAAAATGAAAGAGATCGCAATAGAAACAGAAACCCTTTTGCAAAAAGCGTAAAACAACACTGATTTAAAAACTGCACCTAGTAACTTCTACAGAGCACCCTGAAATTGTTACGACTGCCAAACTGAACGCCTGTTTACAGTTTCAACAACCTGGTCATAAAATCGCTTAATAAGGCCTAAAAACAATACTTTAGGCTTTATTTTTGCGTTGGCATTGCCATTGCAATACTCCTAGTGAATGACGCGAAACATTCGTTTTTTATTTTTTAAAGGAGCTATTAAATGATTAAAGCAATTTCAATGTCTGCACTTTCTTTAGCACTACTAGGTTTTAACAATGCTGCACATGCAGATATTACCGAAATGGATTCTCCGCGTATTTATACCGGTATCGGTTACGGTCAATATTCTTTTGAGTTTGAAGACAGCGAAAATGACACTGACTTCGATGATGATTCACAAATGCTAAAAGGTTATATTGGTACGCAATTTAATAAATACCTAAGCCTTGAACTTGCATACCAAAACTTTGATGAAGTAAGCGATATCGATTCTAAAGCTGAAATTGACGGTGTTTCACTGGCTGCACGGTTAGCAGCGCCGATTACAGAAAGTTTTTCTGTCTATGCCAAAGGTGGCTGGCTAGAGTGGGACGCTGAAATTGAGCAAGACTTAGGTGAACTTGGCAGTATTAGTGCCGACACTGATGGTGGTGATGTATTTTATGGTGCAGGTATCGAGTATGCTTTCACTACGAATATGCAAGTACGTTTAGAATATGAGCGCTATGAATTAGAAGATGATATCGACCCAGATATGGATGTTGCCTCAGTATCATTCCAATACATGTTCTAATTTAAACCTATTGGTCTAATTATTAAAAGGCAGTCTCGACTGCCTTTTTTTGCATTTGCATGTAAAATGTCGGCAGATTATCTTAACGACAATGCACAATGAGCGAATACCAATTAACTGCCGTCGGCCACATTCAATCTCCTTACAAACAAAAATTTGCTATACCGCGCCAACCTCGTTTGGTTCCTGAAGCGAAAGCAAAGCTGGTATTCAGCAGCGATTTTAACCGCGAAGAGTTTGTTCGCGGCCTCGATGAATTCAGCCATATTTGGTTATTATTCAGATTTCACGAAACCGCTGATAAAGGCTACTCAGCAATGGTAAGACCCCCGCGTCTTGGCGGTAATGAGCGTAAAGGTGTATTTGCAACACGCGCAACTTTTCGTCCAAACGCAATTGGCATGAGTGCTGTTAAACTGGAGGGCATCGAATATAAAAATGGTCAATTAAGCTTATTACTGTCAGGTATCGATTTGCTCGATGGCACACCAATATTAGATATTAAGCCTTATTTACCTTACTCAGATGCGATGACTGATGCCACAGCAGGCTTTGCCGATACCCGACCAGAAACCGATATGAGTGTCGAATTTAGCGATGAAGCCCTAGCCTTTATCGAAAAACAAACTGAACAACCTGAATTAAAAGCGTTTATAAGCAATGTATTAAAGCAAGATCCTCGCCCGGCATACAAAAAGCAACGTGATTCAGAGCAAAGCTACGGCATGACCTTATATGACTTTAATATTCGTTGGCATGTTAAAGATAACCACAATACAGTGATCAGCATTGAAAAATGCTAGCTTTTTTTACACATAGCGCTTTAGTGTCAGTGATTCCACTGGTAAACTGAGCGCCTTGTTACTACTCAAACGTCTTGAGTAAACGATAATAATTTTAACACTACTTGGAATAGAGATGCGTACCAGTCAATATATACTCGCAACACTTAAAGAAACTCCGTCTGATGCAGAAATTGTTTCTCATCAATTAATGCTACGAGCAGGCATGATCCGCCGCGTTGCGTCGGGTTTGTATACATGGTTGCCCTCTGGTTTACGCGTACTTAAAAAAGTAGAAAACATTGTACGTGAAGAAATGGATAAAGCTGGCGCTATCGAAATGTTAATGCCAATTATCCAACCTGCTGATCTTTGGGAAGAGTCTGGTCGTTGGGAGCAATTTGGTCCTGAATTACTGCGTATTAATGACCGCCACAACCGCCCATTTGCTCTTGGTCCAACTCACGAAGAAGTGATCACTGATTTTGTGCGTAAAGAAGTAAGCTCTTATAAGCAATTACCACTTACTTTATATCAAGTGCAAACCAAAGTACGTGACGAAGTTCGCCCTCGTTTTGGTGTAATGCGTGCTCGTGAATTCACCATGAAAGATGCTTACTCTTTCCACTTAAGTGATGAGTGTTTAGAAAAAACATATCAAGTAATGCACAAAGCATACTGCAACATCTTTGAGCGTCTTGGTCTTGATTACCGCCCTGTTATCGCTGATACAGGTTCTATTGGTGGTAGCGTATCGCACGAGTTCCACGTACTTGCAGAATCTGGTGAAGATGCAATTGCCTTTAGTGATGCAAGTGATTACGCTGCAAACATCGAAAAAGCAGAAGCATTAGCACCGACTGAAGAGCGTCCAGCAGCAAGCAAAGAGTTAAAAGTGTTCCCAACGCCTGATGCAAAAACCATCGCTGAGCTTAAAGAACATTACGGTGTTAAACCTCATCGCGGCGTGAAGACATTAATCGTATATGGTGCGCCAGATGAAAACGAACAACGTGGTTTAGTTGCGCTTGTTTTACGTGGCGACCATGAATTAAACGAATTAAAAGCTGAAAAACACCCACTTGTGGACTCACCACTTGAAATGGCGAAAGAAGAAGACATCGTTGCAGCTATTGGTGCAAAGCCGGGTTCATTAGGCCCTGTAGGCCTAACGATGCCAATTATTGTTGACCGCTCTGCAAATGTACTTGCTGACTTTGTTGCGGGTGCAAACAAAGACGGCGAACACTACAGCGGTATTAACTGGGATCGTGATGTAGAAAACTACGAAGTTGCTGATATTCGTAACATCGTGGAAGGCGATCCAAGCCCATGTGGTCAAGGCTCACTGCAAATCAAACGTGGTATTGAGGTAGGTCATATCTTCCAGCTAGGTACTAAGTACTCAGAAGCTATGAAAGCTGGCGTACTGAGTGAATCTGGCAAAAACCAAATTATGACCATGGGTTGTTATGGTATTGGTGTTTCACGTATCGTAGCTGCGGCTATTGAGCAAAACAACGACCAATACGGTATTAAATGGCCACAGCCAATCGCACCGTTTGATTTAGCGATTGTACCTATGAACATGCATAAGTCTCACCGTATCCCTGATATCGCTGAAAACCTTTATAAAGGATTAAAAGAAGCGGGTTTAGACGTGTTGTTTGATGACCGTAAAGAGCGCCCTGGTGTGATGTTCAACGATATGGAACTTCTAGGTGTACCTTTCACACTCGTTATTGGCGAGCGTAACCTAGACGAAAACAAGGTTGAACTTAAAAACCGCCGCACAGGTGAAAAGCTAATGCTTGATTTAGATACTGCAGTTGCAGAAATTGCATCTTTAATTAAAGGCTAATTAGCTAGCTATTAATAAACAAAAAACCGCTTCGGCGGTTTTTTTGTTTTATTAATTGTCATAGATGTTTCGCTAAAGCGTCTTTTTACTGTCATTGATTCTGCCTAGCATTTACTTTATTACACCATGAGTAAATGCCATGAATAACACCACTTGCAGTAGTAAAACCCACTATCCTGCCGTTTGGATCTCCGACGTTCACTTAGGTTACAAAGACTGCCAAGCGCAGTACTTACTCGACTTTTTAAATGCCATTGAATGCGACGTACTGTATTTGGTTGGTGATATTGTTGACTTATGGTCAATGAAACGACAATTTTTCTGGCATCCAAGTCACTACGATGTGTTAGCGCTTATTCAACAAAAATCGAAAGAAGGCACCAGAGTTATTTATATACCCGGTAATCATGACGAAACCTTTCGCCATTATGCCAATGAGTCGTTGTTCGGTATCGAAGTACACAAACAATATATACACACCACTAAGGCTAACAAACGGTTTTTGCTTTTGCACGGTGATGATTTTGATTCAGCAACCCGATACAACAAATTAATCAGTATTGCAGGCGATGCTGGCTACGACTTGTTATTATTTCTAAATCGTTGGACTAATCGTATTCGCCGTTTATTTGGTGGTAATTATTGGTCTTTAGCGTCTTGGATAAAAGCTAGAGTACATAAAGCGCGTGAAGCGATCGATGCATTTGAAAAAGCAGCCATCCATGAAGCAAAAAAACAAGCTGTCGATGGCATCATTTGCGGGCATATTCATCACCCTGCCGTTAAAGTAGTTGATGGTATTTTGTATTGTAATGATGGCGACTGGATAGAAAGTTGCACTGCATTAGTTGAAAACAGTTCAGGTCGTATTGAGTTACTACACTGGAGTGAAACACAAAAAGTGATTCACTCTGCAGACATTAGTAAACTGACACCTAATCACGGACTTAATAATAGCCAAGATGCAGCCTAGTTTTTTAGCCACATTGCTAATTTTTTACGTAATGTGGCTTGTTTTATAGGCTTGGTAATGTAGTCGTTCATACCAACACTTAAACACTTTTCTCTATCGCCTGCCATAGCGCTTGCCGTCATGGCTATTATGACAACATCTTGATATTGCTGTCCTGCTTTTCCCTGACGGATCGCTTTTGTACAGTCATAACCATTGAGATTGGGCATCTGACAATCCATTAAAATTAAATCAAATACTGATTTGTTATTTTTCAACACATCGAGAGCGTCCAGTCCATCACTAGCAGACTCAATATGTATATGGCTATCTCGTAATATTGCTTTACTGACTTCTATATTAATTAAGTTGTCATCCACGATTAAAATTGACCGGTTTGATAAATCTAACTCTATACGCTCTTTATCATCGTGGTTTTTACGTTCAATAAGATGATCTGAATCTTTATAAAGTAATGCTAATCGGTAAACTAACTCATCTTTAGTCACGGGTTTAGCAATGAAGATAATATTATCTGGCAATTGTTGTCGTTTAGACATGGAGGATAAAATCCCCAAAACCATTAAATATTTATCAGTATTATGTTTTGCATAGCTGATAGCGCTATCAATTTCTGCATGTTTGTGATCAATAATGATTAAGTCAAAGCTAGTAAGTTCATTGCTACTAAAAGACTTTATTTTTTGTAAACTTTTATAAGTCGGAAAACATATACTTTGCAGCTTTTTCTCAATATTCTGCGCTAAAACTTCATAACTTACTGCTAAACCAATTCTTTTTTCGGCCAATAATGCCATTGGTTTATTTAATGGCTTTTCTTGCTGCACAATTTCAACTGAAATTGTCGCTGTAAAACAACTGCCTGCATCTTTTTGACTTTTAACAACTATATCTCCACCCATCATCTGCGCGAGGCGCCGACTGATCGATAATCCAAGCCCACTTCCACCATAATGCCGTGTTGTGCTTGAATCTTCTTGGGTAAATACTTCAAATAGCTTGCTTTGATTTTGCTCTGATATACCAATTCCTGTATCAATTACTGCAAACGTCAATTGTACAGTGTGTTCATCAATATGTTGTTCAGCCACCGATAAAAGCACATGACCTTTGTGCGTAAATTTAAACGCATTGCTTAATAAGTTATTTAATATCTGTTTTAAACGATGACTATCACCTATTACAGTTCGATGTTTTACATCACAAGTATCCAGTAACACTTCGAGGCCCTTTTTATGCCCCTCCATTGCCATTGAGGTGATTAAATCACTACATACCGCCACAACATCAAACTCATGAAAATCTAAATCTAACTTTCCTGCTTCAATCTTAGAAAAATCTAAAATATCGTTTATTAAAGTCATCAACGAGTTGGCACTTGCATTTGCATAATGTAAATACTGTAACTGTTGCTTTGTTAGGGGTTGCTCTTCAAGCATTTCTAGCATCCCCAATACCCCATTCATAGGGGTGCGAATTTCATGGGAGATATTAGCGACAAATTCACTTTTAGCTTTACTGGCTGCCAAAGCTTGCTCGGTTGCAGACTCAAGCTCAGCGGTACGTTTTTTAACTTCTTCTTCTAAAGTGTCATTTAACTTTTCAAGCTGATGCTGCGCGTTTTTTAGCGTATCAATATTCCTAGCAATTGCTGCTAACTGAGTTTGTTGATTCGCTGCGTCATATATCGTCGCGAGAGTAATAGAAAAATAATGCGTTTTATTTTGATCAATATGAATAGCCTCAAATGAACAAGGCTTATCTGATTTTATAGCATGTTTGACACCTAAAAAATCTTCATCGTTAAAATTGAATAGCTGCTCAAATTCAGTTTTGTTTTGCTCAATGCCAAAGAAAGTTTTTGCTGTTTTATTTGCATAGCAAATGATCCCATTAGGCATAATCATGAAAATTGAATCTGAAGAACTTTCGATAATCTTGCTGTTTTTTTCTTTCAAAAAATTTAATTCTAGCTTTCTGTTAATGTTGCGCTGATAGATAATAAATACAGCTATAACGCATATAAGTGCTAAACAGATTAGAAAGATAAATTTGTTTCGCTTTTGCTCTAATTTTTTTAATAAGTTATCTGTATCAACTGACACCGCAATCGTTAATGGTGCCATTTTTATACCGTTTTTAAATTCCACAGTTTGCTTTAAGTAAAGTTGCTTATGGCGTTGTTTCCTAAAAGTTTGAACTATCTTGCCAGCCTGTGATCAGATCATCTATATCCTACTAGCCCGTGCAACAACAATGAGCAAAATCACAAACTGGTCTCACTATAATCAAGCCCTCGTTAA